>JAHIMV010000044.1 GCA_018896315.1 Patescibacteria group bacterium
AACAATATTTTCTTTTTCCATAGTTAATAATTATTTAAATTAATTTTTATATAAATTTATCTTACCATATATATTTAATTTTGTCATGGGGTAATTAAGCCGTGTCAACTCATATAACTACCTAACCGAATTTCTACTTTTTCCCTCATATTAAACCTTACCATAGAAGGTTGTAATTTCCTATAAACCTCGACTTTTTGAGCTTTGTTTTTCTCTTGGTACACCTCATAGAGTTTTGTAGTTAATGTATCAATATATCTTTTAAGTTTTGCTGGATTGAGTGATAAATATATATCAGTAAGTTCTTTTCTTTTTTCATTTGAAATCCAATCTGACTCAATTATTCGTTGGTAAGGGGTTTTAGCTTTATCATATTTTCTGTGTACTTTGCCTTTTTCTCGCATTTTTTGTTTCAACTTTATCACTGGTTGAAAGAAATTCTTGTATACTCGCAGTGTGTCGTAAAGCTCATTGATAATCATCAATTCATATTCTGTGTCATACCTGAGATTTCCCAGATAAGCCCTGACATGAGTTGAATTCTTTTGTTCAACAAAACAATTATCATTTTTTTGATATGGTCTGGAGCGAGAAAACAAAAGATTTTCTTTTAATGAATAGCGATAAAGATGCCAATTGATAAAATTAGGGCCGTTATCAGGATGAATTTCTCGCCAAGGAGCAGGAGATAGTTTTCTCGCTTTTTCAATAGCTTCAAAGGTTCTTGTCTGGCCTTTTCCCATAATTGCAGATCCTTCCCACCAGCCAGAAGCCACATCAACAATAGATAAAGAACAAATATATTCTCCTGAAGCGCTTTGCCCGCAGTGTTCAACCATGTCAATTTGCACCTGGCCCAATACTGATCTATCCCAATCATTTCCTCTGACTGGAATTGCTTGATACAAAGCAGGATGTTTTTTCTGATAATATTTTTTTCTAAGATGCAATACTTCTTTGGTATGAACCAGACGCCTATCAATAGTAGCTGGCGTTATCTTTTTGAGCTGTTCAGCTACTCTGTCACATACGTTTAATTCTTTTTGAGCCCTTAACCTATCGGTTTCTGTTTGTAAAAGTGTTTTTAATCTTTGTCCGCAAGGATAATCAAAGATTTTCCACATCTGTACCAGTCCTTTAATGACCCGTCCGTCGTATATCTCTTTTCTTCCTCGTTTACCAGTCTTTTTTAAAAGAGTTTTTGAATTAATCTTAGTGGTAATATATTTTCTTGATTGACCTGTATTTTCGCAATATTCATCTAATATGTTTGATTTCTCTTTTTTACCAGACCCATAATACTTTATTTGCAATACTTTAAGATATTGATTTCTTGAACTCATATCCATTCTCATAATTGTAACCCAGTTAGCCTTATTCCTCCTTAAAGGCTATTAAACTAATTAATACGACTGGATTACATTATATCTTATTTGGGTAAGGTTTTTTATGAGTTAACCAGTGTTGCTACGGTTAGATTATATATGAGTTGATGCGTAAGCTGTCAAGGCGAAATAGAAATGTCCTACCAACGAGCTATTTAGAAATGTCATACCCTGTTAAATTAGTTAGTTATTTTTCAATTAAAACTGGCTGATCATTCTTTATCTTATTCCACAAAAATTGGTTTCTCCATGGATGATTTTCCGGTGGCTTCCATTGCGATGGCTTTCTATTTGTCAGCGCTGCCAGTTTAACGTTAATTTCTTTTTTAGGTCTCTCTGGCAGTTCAGTATAATTCAAATAATGCCCTTTTAAATTAATCTTAATTTCTCCGTTCAAACGCCTTTCTACGGTTACTGTGTCTTTTTTGTAGACAGTAGTCGGTTGTTCTTGTTTTAACTGAAAATATTGCTTTTCAAATCTAATTGTATAATCATTCATTACTTTCCTTTTATCCTGTATTGAGAATATCTGCGGCAATCTTGCTCTTATTGTTTTGTTTAATGGTTTATGCAGATCAGCTCTTCTATTAGGTACTACGCTAAATTTAGCGTTAAGTTTAGGGACATATTCTTTTAAAAATTCATTTGCTTGTTCCATGGTTGATATATTGGCTAACCTTAATTCTTTGATTAATCTATCTTGTAATGTTTTATTCATTCTTTCAACCCTGCCTTTAGCTTCCGGACTATGAGCTGTAATCGGCTTAACCCCAATTTGATTTATGGCCCTCTCAAACTGAGTAATCATGTCCTTGTTATCTACCGCATTTTTATGATTCACCTTATATGTGCTGAATTTATCCAAATATATTGATATTGGCAGCCCATTTTTCTCAAAATATTCTATCCAGAATTTAAACACAGCTATCACGCTTTCATTGTAATCAAATTTAGCATGAGTGATTTTTCCTGTAGCGTCGTCAACTGACAACAGTAAACAACTTTCTTCATCTCCAAACCAGATATGATATGAACCGTCAAACTGTTCCATTTCACCAAAATTATCCTTCCTTGGTCGCCAAAAATGCTTCTTCTTCGCCTGCTTGCGCGGTTTGGGTTTCCATAATCCCATTCTTGTCATTATTCCTCTTAATGTTTCTTTATCTAATTTAATATTATCGTCTTCTTCTAATTTTTCCGAGGCAAGAGTGGGGCCAAAATCATAATATTTTTCTTTTAAATGTTGTTCAACTTTTTTAACAATTTCAGAATCTAATTTTCTATTACTTGTCCGACCCCTACTTTTATGGATTAACCCCTCTGTGCCGTATTTGCCCACCCTAAGCTTTAATCTCCTTATATGCCTTATTGATATTCCAATCTGTTTAGAAGCGTCTGTGCCGTTAATTTTGCCATCAATTAAATTTTGAATAACATTGATTCTTGATAATTCTTTTTCTGTCATAGATATTAGTTTTTGAGTCATAATGTTTGTTTAAATTAATTAAATGTTATTTAAACATTATGACACAAAAATCATTAGGTAGGACATTTCTATTTCGCTGTACTAGGACATTATCATATCGCTATGACAACAAAAGCAAGCACCTTGTCAAAATAAATTCGAGATGTTATAATCTAAATCAATTGTTAACTTGTTTATTTGTTAAGTTGTTTAATTGTTTTTTTATGGCTTTACCAACACAAAAAAGATCAAAATCTCGCAAGAGGGTTAAACAGTATAAAAATCGCTTAAAAAAGAAAATTTTATCAATTTGTCCAAAATGCAAAAAACCAGTCCTTCCTCATCACGTTTGTCATTTCTGCGGTACTTATATAAATAAAGAAATTATTAACCCAAGGAAAGATAAGAAAGAAAGGAAAAAAGAAAAAGAAAAAAAAGAAAAAGAGAAACAAAAAAGAGATACAAGACACAAGGAATAAAGGGCTTTGTCTGAAATTTGGAGTGTTAGCGAACAAATTTCAGCAACAAAACCTTTATCCAGCACCCAGTACTTATTTTCTATAAAAATGAGATAACAAAGAAATAAACTAAAAATAAGTGCTGGGTGCTCAAAAATTAATAAATTAATTTTTTCGCATGTCTCAAAGACATTTAGCGCGAACAATTGCTATACAAATATTAGCAGAATGGGATTTTAATCGATCTGTTCTTAAAAAAGAATCTGAAGTTAAAAAAATTCTTGAACGCCACTTAAAAGAATCTACTTTACCAGAATTTGAAGGAAAGGAATTTACTGAAAAACTAGTTAAAGGAATTTCTGATGGATTTCTGAAAATTAATGCATATATTGAAAAATATGCTCCACAATGGCCCATTGAACAAATAACTCTAATTGATAGAAATATTCTTCGATTGGGAATTTTTGAGCTTATCTTTTTTACAGAAACCCCTCCAAAAGTAGCAATCAATGAAGCAATTGAAATAGCTAAAGCTTTTGGTGGAATAACTTCTGGTAAATTTATTAATGGTGTTTTAGGAGCAATCTATGAAGATATAAAGAAACAGAAACCTAAAAACAAAAAATGAAAAATTTATCTACCTTTGAAAAAAAACTTAATTTAAAATTTAAAAATAAGGATCTTTTTCGGCAAGCATTAATTCATCGATCTTATTTAAATGAACATCCGACCTTTAAGCTTGGTCATAATGAAAGGTTAGAATTTTTAGGCGACGCTGTCTTAGAACTCATTATTACTAAATTCCTTTTTCAAAATTTTAAACAAGAAGAAGGACAATTAACTCGTTTTCGTTCTAGCTTGGTTAACACAAAAACACTAGCTCAAATCGCCAAAAAATTAAAACTTAATGACTATCTTTTTTTAAGTAAAGGGGAAATTAACTCAAAGGGTAGAGCTAGAGAGGTTATTCTTGCTAACACTTTTGAAGCTTTACTTGGAGCTATTTATATAGACCAAGGCTTTAGTCAAGCAGAAAAATTTATTCACCATAATCTTGTTCCTATCTTAGATGATATTTTAAAAAATGGGTTATACCGAGATCCTAAAAGTAAGTTCCAAGAACTTACTCAAAACAAATTAAAGATTACTCCTGTTTACAAACTCATTCAGGAGTCTGGATTGGATCATGCAAAAAAATTTACTATTGGTGTATTCTTAAATCAAAAGCTGATTGCTAAAGGAATGGGTAAAAATAAGCACGAAGCAGAAACAGAGGCAGCCAAAAAAGCCCTAAAACATAAGAACATTATAACATGAAAACATTATAATATTTCTCCCCCCTCCCCTTTGGGAAGGGGGGAGATTTATCTCGCCTTTAGCGGGATTAAGAGGGGGTATGTTCAAATGTTCCAATGTTCAAATGATAAAATGATTTTATATGTATCTTAAACGCTTAGAAATAATTGGTTTTAAATCTTTTGCCCGTCGTTCTATTTTAGAATTTCCTAAACCTAAAAAAGGAAATTTAAGTATTGCGGCAATAGTTGGACCAAACGGAGTTGGAAAATGTGTTCATGGAAGCACTAAAATTGCTCTCGCTGACGGAAAAATAGAAACTATACAAAATATTGTAGAAAAAGCTATTCAATCATCGCCCAAAAAGGAGTATCTAAATGATGGCTTTTGTGTTAAAGAAAATCCAGAAAACCTTCAAGTTCTTTCCCTTAATCCCCAAACTTTAAAATTGGAAAAAAAACCAATATACGCTTTTATAAAAAGAAAAGCTCCCTCTTTCTTACTTAGAATTAAAACCAGAGCTGGCCGAGAAATCATAACTACTCATTATCATCCCTTCTTTTCAATAAAAGACGGGGGTCTTATTAATCTAAAAGCAAATCAACTAAACAAAGGTGTCTATATAGCTCTACCACGGATACTGAATATTAATACACAAAAAATTTTTTTTAGTCAAGAAAAACTATTAGCAAATTTTATTACCCGGGATAATGTTTATGCTCCTTACTCCCCCGCTCTCGCTAAATTCATCAGTTGTTTAAGGACCGAATACGGAAGTCTTAAAAATTTAATTTTAACAGCTAACACCTCTTATAACGGTATATACTCCATTCGTAATTCTCAGGCTCTAAATATCGCTCATCTTTATCCTATTTTAAAACTCAATCAGTTTAAAGATTATACTATTAAAAAAATAAAGTCAAAAGGGAGGGGAAGGTGTAAATTGCCGCTCCAATTAGATAGTAATCTGGCACGATTTCTCGGCTATATAATCTCTGAAGGAAGGGTCACATATTCTAATCATGTACGGTTTGTTAATAATGATCCTGGTCTTGTCAAAGATTTTTGTAAGGCAGCTAAAGAAACATTTAATTTGACCCCACATGTTTTTAACTATAAGGAAAGATCCAAAGATGTAATTATCTTTTCTAGTGTTTTATGTCATTTTCTTGAAAGATTTTTTGACTTGAAGATTAATGAAACCTCCTCTCAAAAATCCGTACCAAAACAAATTTTCCAAGCCCCAATCAAGATTATAAGAGAATTTGTTTCTGCCTTATTTGAAGGAGATGCTTACGTCTGTGCCAGAAAAAAAGCGACATATATTGAATACACTACGGCAAGTAAAACATTGGCTGATGGGCTTGTTACTCTTCTCTTACGTTTAGGGATATACCCACTTCTTCGAGAAAAACAAAAATATGCCAGCAATACTAAAAATAAAACCAAACGCACTTATTATTCTGTATATATTTTTGGAATAAAAAATTTAAAAAATCTATCAAATCAACTAAGGTTCGTTGGTGAAAAGAAAAAAGTATTGGAGAGAATAAAAAGACTAAAGATGTCTTCAAATCCTAATATTGATATTGTCCCTAACGTTAACAAAATTATTAAAGACGTTATTCGGCTCTCAACAATTAAAGTTAAACCATTAAGAAAAAAATGTTCTAAATTATCTGCTTACAATGAAAATCGGTGTTATGCCAGTAGAGACGGTATAAAAGAAATTATTAAAGTTATTCAAAAATTTGGCAAGAAAAATCAATCTGTTAAAAATTTACTCAAACAATTAGAGATCCTATCTAATTCTGATATATTCTGGGATGAAATTATCTCTGTTGAAAAAATAAAAGCGGAAAAATGGGTCTATGATCTGTCTATCCCTAAAACTCATAACTTTGTCGCCAATAATTTTGTTGTCCACAACAGCAATTTAGTGGAATCTATTCGCTGGGCTTTGGGCGAACAAAGCCTAAAGAGTTTACGAGGTAAAAAATTACAAGACATTATTTTCTCTGGTTCCGTTAAAAAAACTCGTTTAAATTTAGCCGAAGTTACTCTATTTTTTAATAATGAAGACGGGGCAGCTCCTATAGACTATAAAGAATTTACAGTCACCCGCCGAATCTATCGCAATGGGGAAAGTGAATATTTAATTAATAAGAATAAAATCCGGCTTCAAGATATTTTAATTTTATTAGCTAAGAGTAATTTTGGACAAAAAAGTTATAGTGTTGTTAGTCAGGGAATGGTTGACCAAATTCTTCAATCCTCTCCTCTAGAAAGAAAAAAATTTTTTGATGAAGCTACTGGTATTAAACAATATCAAATAAAAAAAGACGAAGCAATTAGAAAAATTGACAGAAGTCAAATAAACTTACAACAAGCCAATATTGCTCTCTCTGAAATTTCTCCTCACTTACGTTCTTTAAATCGTCAAATAAATAAATTAGAAAGACGCAAAGAAATAGAGGCAAAGCTTATTAAACTGCAAAACAAATACTATGGTGTTCTATGGCAAGATTCTAGTGAAAAAATTTTTCTTCTAAATAAAAAGATTAATCAAGAAATTCAAAAACAAAAACAAGTTGAGGAAATATTGGAGAATGTTCAAAAACAATCTGAAGCTCTAGTTTATGAAAAAATCGATGATCAATATGAAAAAATACAAAAAGATTATCAGCGAACTTTGGAAGAAAAAAATAAATATTTAGGAGAACAATCTATATTGCAGGCTCAATTAAATTTTCAAAAACAATTAAATCAGAGAAATGAAGAAAAACTTGAGATAGAATTAGACGAAAAAAAGTTGTTACTTGATTTAAAAAATTTAAAATCTGATCAAAAAGAATTTCTGAATAAAATAGAAAAAATTTCTCAGATTAAAGAGTTAGAAAAAATAAAAAAATTAGCCAAAACAATCTATGAAAAAATTATTCTATGTTTAAAACAGTTTGAACCGGGAAGAAACACAAAGACTACCTCAACTAATTCAGAACAAGAACAATTAATTAAAACATTGGAAGAAAACAAAGAGCAAATTGATAGAAATATTAAAGAAGTGGATAAAAAATTAGAGCGAATTAATCAAGAATTAAACGAATTTAACGAAGAAGAAAGAGGAAAACGAAAGAAATTATTGGATTGGCAAAAGAATATTCAGGAAAAACAATCCAAATTAAATCAATTTACTTATAAAATCAATGAATTAAAAATTGAGATGGCTCGTTTAGAAACTAAAAAAGACGTTTTAGAAGAAGAAATTAATGAAGAAATGGGAGCTCAAGGTAAAGAAATTATGAAAATTAGAAAAACTGATATTAAAATAAAACCAGAACAAGAAGATCTAGACGAAATTCATAAATTAAAACATCAGATGGAATTAATTGGAAGCATTGATCCAGAAATTACCAAAGAATATCCTGAAGTTAGTCAGCGCTATGAATTCTTAAATTCACAAAGTGATGATTTAACAAAAAGCCTTAAGACTTTAAATAAAATCATTCAAGAATTAGATGAAAAAATTAAAGAACAGTTCAAAAAAAACTTTTCTCAGATTAATCAAATGTTTGATCGCTATTTTAAAATTATATTTGGCGGCGGCCATGCAAAAATAATTTTACAAAAACAAGAACAAGAGCCTCAAAAAAACGAAGACGAGCAAGAATCATTAATAATGAATAGAATAATTGATGGAATTGATATCTTTGCTACACCTCCAGGAAAAAAAATAAAAAGCATTGAAATGCTTTCCGGCGGAGAAAAAGCCCTAGCCTCTCTTGCTCTTATCTGCGCTATTATCTCTATTAATAAACCTCCTTTTGTTGTCCTTGATGAAGTTGACGCCGCCTTAGACCAAGAAAATTCTTTTAGATTTGGAAAAATTTTACAAGAACTAAGGCATAATTCCCAGTTTATTATTATCACACATAATCAGCAAACAATTGAAGCGGCTGATATTCTTTATGGAATCACAATGGATAGTGATAGTATTTCTAGGTTAATTTCTCTGAAATTAGAAGAATAACAGCGACGCCAATACGCGAATTCACACGAATGTACGAATAGATTATTCGTAGATTAGTGTGTTATTCGTAATTAGTGTCGCTTTTTTAATCTCTGGACGAAGGAACAAAAACTTGTCTCAAATTTTCAAAATCCTCTAGCACCAATCCAGTACCCCTAATAATGGCTGTAGCCGGATCATCTGTTACTAATACAGGAATATTGATTCTTTTTTGAATCATTTTATCTAAACCACGTAACATTGCCCCTCCTCCTGAGAGAACAATTCCTCTTTCATAAATATCAGAAACTAGCTCTGGTGGAGTCGCTTCAATGGTTTCATGAATCCCCTCAACAATTGTCTTTAGTAGCGGCATAATCGCCTCTCTTATTTGGATTTCATTAATAAGCACCTCTTTGGGCAACCCTTTGATTAAATCTCTTCCTTTCACTCTCATTTCTTGATTTTTATTACCAAAGACTGAACCAATCTTGACTTTTATTTCTTCAGCAGTCTGATTTCCTATAAGAACCCCAAATTTTTCTCTAATATAACTAATAATATTTTTATTAAGAGATTCTCCTCCAATTTTTAATGACTTGCTAGCAACAATTCCGTTTAAAGAAATCACTGCTGCCTCAGAAAGCCCTCCTCCAAGTTCAACAATTAAATTTCCGATTGATTCTTGAATGGGAAGCCGTACCCCAATCGCAGCAGCTACTGGTCTCTCAACTAAAAAAACCTCGCGTGCTCCTGCCTGTATAATAACGTCTTCTAAAGACTTTTTTTCTACCTCAGTTACATCAAGGGGAATAGCGGCAACTACTTTTGGTCTAGGAATAAGAGTAAAGGTATCTCTATGTACTTTTTCAAAAATTGATTTTAGCATTTTTTCTGTCACTTCAAAATCTGAAATAACCCCATGACTTAATGGTTCAATAATTGAAATGTAACTAGGGGCTTTGCCCATCATTTTTAAGGCATTAGTTCCAATGGCAATAATTTGATCGTTTCTTAGATTAATAGCAACAACAGAGGATTCACTGATTACCATTCCTCGCCCGCGAATATAAACTCTGACATTAGTAGTACCTAAATCAATTCCAATATCTTTTGAGAATAAACCAAAAAATTTTTTAAACATAATAGTCGCCTCGCTCCAAATTCCAAATTACAAGTACCAAGCACCAAACAAATCCTAAATTCTAATAATTAAATTCTAAACTTTTTGAATTTTGAATTTTGGTTATTGGATATTGTTTGGAATTTGAAATTTATTATTTATTATTTACGCACAGAGTGCGGCTTAGTAAGCCTGAGCAAATAACCACTTACGTTTAGCCGGCTTTCCACAATGTACACACTTTCCCTTTAAATTTTCTTTAACTTTATTCATTTCTAAGACCCGCGTACTAAATTTGGTTTCTTGCTTAATTTTTTCTTCACACTTTTTATCTTCACACCAAAAAGCCCTAATAAAGACTTTTTGAGCTTGACTAATTTTTCTAAATTCTTGATAAGTATTAACTTCAACTGTTAAATCTCTTTTAATTTTCTCTGATTTGGCAAAAAGATCTTTTTGTATTTGATCCAAAAGACTTTTAGTCTTTATAATTAAATCTTCAACAAAAACCAAACTCTGTGAAAAAGTATCTCTTCTTACAAATTTTATTTTTTTGCCCTTAAGCTCTTTCTGCCCAATTTCTATTCTAAGAGGAACTCCTTTTATCTCCCATTCGTTGATACGATAACCCAAAGAGTATTTAAGGTCAATGTCAAGTTTGACCCTTAATCCGTTTTTATTTAATTTTTCATAAATCTTTTGGGCATATTTTTTTATCTTTTCCGACTGAATTTTTTCTTTATCAGCTATTACTAATATAACCACCTGGGGGTCTGCTACCTTTGGAGGAAGAATCAAACCAGAATCATCTCCATGAATCAAAACTAATCCTCCGATTGACCGTGTAGATAATCCCCAAGAAGTCTGAAAGGGATGACATTTTTTTTCCTTATTATCCAAAAAACTAATATCAAATACTTTAGAAAAATTATCACCTAAATTATGTGAAGTAGCCGCTTGTAATGCCTTTCCATTAGGAATAACCAACTCAACAGAATAAGTAGTTTTAGCCCCTGCAAATTTTTCCTGTTCGCTTTTAATGCCCACATAAGGAGATATGGCAAAATAGTCTTTATAAAAATCTTCATACCACTTTAAGGCCTCTAAAGCCATTTTAATGGCTTCTTGTTCTATTTGGTGGACTGTATGACCTTCTTGCCATAAAAATTCTGTTGTTCTAAGAAAAGGATAGGTTCTTTTTTCCCATCTAATTACATTACACCATTGATTTATTTTTAAGGGTAAATCTCGATAACTGTGAATCCAGTCAGCAAAAGTTTTATACATAATAGTTTCAGAAGTTGGTCTAAGAACATAAGGCTCAGATAGTTTTTCTCCTCCGGCATAAGTAACCACAGCTAATTCAGGAGAAAATCCCTGTAAATGTTTCTTTTCTTTTTTTAAAAGATGATTAGGAATTAATAATGGAAAATAACAGTTTTTAATATCGTTTTGCTTAAATTTTTTGTCAAGAACTGTTTGAACTTTTTCCCAAATAGCATAACCATTTGGCTTAATAATCATACTTCCTTTTACTTCAGAATAATCTGCTAAATCAGCGCGCAAAACAACATCACTATACCATTTGGCAATATTTTCTGATTTTTTTGTTAAACCCTTTTTTCCAAAATTCTTTTTTTCTTGCATACAAATTTTATTTAAAATAAACTGAAAATTTCTCTAACAGTAATAAAAAGTAAGAGTAAGAGTAAGATATAAAATCCTATATTAATTGAAATTAATTCTATCTTACTATTGATTGGCTTTCTTCTTGCCCCCTCTATAATAGAAAAAACTATACGCGAACCATCTAATGCGGGAAAAGGAATAATTTGAAAAACACCAATGGCAACGGAAAGCAAACCAATAAACTGTAAAAGATAAATAAAACCAACGCGGGCCATATCACCAGCCATGGTCGTTATTCCTACCGGTCCAAGTAATTGGCCTATCATTTGTTGATGGACTACTAAATTCTTTAAAATTAGCCATAAACCATGAAAAAGCCTTCCTGTCAAAGAGATAGTTGTTTTAATACCAAGAAAGATAGACTGATGCCAAGGATATGCGACAATTACTGTTTGAGACAAAGCAATTCCAATAACTCCTCTTGATTCTTTCATGTCGTCAAAAATTTGCTCACCCGGAATCACGTTAACAACCCGGTTAATTATCTCTTCTTGCCTCTTAACTTTTATCTCTAAAGATTGATTAAGTTTTGTTTCAATATAAGCTTGAATTTCTTTTACCTGTTTAAATTCTTGGCTGTCTAAACCAAGGATAATATCTCCAATTTTTAGGCCAGCCTGATCAGCTGGTGAATCTGGCATAACCATGCCAATTTGAATTCCCACTGGACGAAGAATTTTTCCTCCGCTGATTTGTTCAACATCTTGAGGTAGGCCGACAAAATAGCAAAGAGCGAAGATGAAAAAAGCGAGAAAAATATTCATTAATATGCCACCAGCAGCAACTAAAACTTTTTTCCACCAGACTTGAACAAAAAAACTATCTGGATCATTATTTGATTTTTCTCCTAACTCCCCTTTAAGTTTATTAAATCCACCAAAAGGTATCCAATTTAAAGAATAAATTGTCCTGGTTTTTGCCTCTAATGGTTCGTTTTTACTCCAGAAAAATTTAAATCTAAATTTTTTGTCTGAAGATCTAACAAAACCACAAACTCTCGGCGGATACCCAAATCCAAATTCTTCCACTCTAATTTTAAAAATCTTAGCCAAAATAAAATGACCTAATTCGTGGAAAAAAACTACAATACTTAAACCAACAATAGCTAAAAAAATAAACATAACTTCTCTTCTGTCTTTAGTGTTCGAGGTTTTTAGATTTGCCTCGGTAATTACTTGATAATCTAAATAGTATTAATTTCTTTTTCTTTGCGCTCACCAATTACTTTAATCTCTTCCTGATATTCGTTAGTCAATTTATCTAAATCTTCAAAAAATCGATATTTTTCATCTTCAGTAATTTCTTTCGACCGTTCTGCTTTAATAATTTCTTCACGAACAGAATCACGAATATTTCGTAAAGATTTTCTTACATTCTCTAGTTTACTATGTAAAATTTTTATCAGATCTTTTCTTCTCTCCTCATTTAAAGGAGGTAAAGATAAACGAATCATACCTTCAACCGAATTCACGGAAAAACCTAAATCAATTTTTAATAAAGCCTTTTCGATTTCCTTAACAATATTTTTATCCCAAGGTTGAACAACAATTGTTCTTGGTTCAGGAACATTTAAGGTAGCCAATTGTTCTAAAGGTGTTTTTGTTCCATAAACCTCAATTAAAAGATGACTAATTGATTCTGGGTTAGCTCTATTTGTTCTTAACCCTTGAACGTCTTTTTTTAAAAAATCAATTGCTTTATTAAATTCTGGTTTATGATACTCAATAATATTCACCCCGTTAGAAATTTTACTCATAAATTTTATTTTAATACCCCAACAAGTAGAAATCGCGTTAATATGGGATTTCTAACGGGGTCCATAATAATTATTAGACTTATTTAATTAAATTAATCATTCCTAAATAAAGGGTGTCTGGGTTAACTGGATCAATTAATATTTTATTCGGAAAATTTTTACTGGGAATTGGCTTAGTTATCCAATTTTCTCCATTATCAATTGATTTATACAAAGTCTTATTAGTTGCATAATAAATAATATCTGTATTTTGGGGATGAACCGCAAAAGAATAAATTTCTACTTTATCTCCTGAGGTTATTAGTTTATACTCTGTCCAATTTTGACCACCATCTTCGGTGTGAAGTAAACCAGCTTCACTAATACTAATTAAAGCATCTGGAAAATTAGGATTAAAGACTAATTGATGAATCTTTTCAGCCCCTGAAAAAGAATGATAACGCTCTTTTAAAGATTTCCAATCAATCCCATGATTTTCTGAACGAAAAATCTCTTGATTTAATAAAGTAACATAAATTATCTGAGGATTATACGGATTTATTAGAACTTGTCCAATTCTTTTCTTAAAATTGTTTAAAGGGGTCCAACTCAAACCTCCGTCTTCACTGCGAATAAGCCGACCATCTGAAAATCCAGCTGTGACAATATTTGGAAATAAATGATTAATAGCCAAAGCGCTTATTTCTACGTCAGAAAAAGTGTCTAAATAAACACTTTCCCAGGTTCTATTAGCGTCTTTTGTTTTAAAAATTCTATTTTCTATGCCCGCATAAACGATATGTTTAGCTTTTGGATCAACGGCTAATGAACTAATCTTTCCTTTGGGCAATCTTTTAACCTCTTGCCATGATTCAGCTCCATCAAAGCTAACAAAAAGGCCATTCTTTTTTGTTCCCAAATAAATAGTTTGAAAGTCTTGAGGATCAAAAACAAAGACGTTTGTTTCAATATTGTCTAAATATTTTTGTTCCTGGGGCAAACTTAATAAAGATATTTTTTGCTGCCAATTATTACCTCCATCCACCGACTTATAAATACCACCCCCTGTTGATACATTTTCTACCCTAATACAACCACTAGCTAATAAAAAAACCAGCGATAAGGAGAATAAAATTGTTATCTTTTTTAACATAAATCTATTGATTAATTAATAAATTCTCAATAGCCAATTTTTGGTTGACATTGGCTGCTAACAAAAGCTGAGTTTTAAAAATTTGATTGATCAAATTTTGCAAATCTTTTTGAGTATATTTTTGAGCTAAATCCCTTAGCTGAATGGAAATCGACTTATCAGCGGGACAAAGATTTAGTTTAACTAAAATCAAATCTCTAAGTAATCTTGTTAAATTATTTAAAGTCTGCTGAGGACTTTTTTTTGTATTAAGAATTAAATCAACTAATCGAAATTTACTTTCTGAATCATTTTTACTTAAAAGAGATATAAAATCATTAATTAGGCTCCTTTCTTGTTCTATTTCTTTAAAATTTTGAGCAAATTGAATCGCCAAGCCAGGCCGACCAATGGCCAATCCTAATATTTCTTTAGCTTTTTCTTCTTTCAAAAAAAACTCTTGTTTTAAAAATTTAATTATTTCTTCTTTTAAAGGAAAAGAAAATCTTAAAACCTGACATCGTGAACGAAGTGTTGCTGGTAAATAAGTGAAACTCCGTGAAATCAAAATAATAATTGACCTCAATGGCGGCTCCTCTAATAATTTTAAAAGGGCATTAGCAGCCGGAAGAGTGAGATTGTCTGTTTCTTCTATTATAACAACTTTATACTGAGCAGAAAAGGGGCTAGAATAAAGAAATTCTTTAATTTGTCGAGTTTGTTCAACACCAATTTTTCCCTGTGGAGTTAATTCAAAAGAAGAAAACGAACTACCTAAATAAATAAAATCTGGATGAATCTTTTTTAAGAGCTGCTGGCAAGAGGTACATGTTCCACAAGGGAGAAAAGAGTTTTTCTTTTTGTTTAAACAAAATAAATTAGAAACAAAAACCTCTGCTACTTTATTTTTACCAATATGTTTAGGGCCATAAAATAAATACGAATGGGCTAGCTGATTATTAATGGCGCTTCTTTGTAAAAACTTAAGAATTTTTTGATGGCCGATAACTTCCATTTTTTTAATTAAACAGTTAACAAAACTTCCATGGTTTCTTGGGCGCATTTTTGCCAAGAATATTTTTTAATATTTTTTAATCCTTTTTCTCTTAATTGATATTTTAAACTTTTATCAGTTAAAAAATCTTTCAGCGTACTAGTGATTTCTTCGATTTTGTTTGGATTAAAATATAAAGCGGCCTTATTACCTACTTCAGGAATTGATCCTGCATTGCTAATAATCACTGGAGTTCCACAAGCCATTGCTTCTAAAATAGGCAGTCCAAAACCTTCATAAAGTGAAGGGAAAATAAACGCCTCCGCTCCATGATAGAAATGAACTAATTCATCAGTCTGGATATAACCAATCTGATAAATTAATGGTTTAAGTTTCTCAATTTCTGAGGCAATTTCTTGGTAATTAAATCCCGGCTTACCAATTAAAACTAATCTTGGAAATGATGTCTTAATTTCTGAATTAAAGAGCATAGAATATGCTTTTATTAAATTTATAATATTTTTTTTCTTTTCCAATCGTCCAACAAAAAGAAAATAAGGCTTTTTTATTTTATATTTTTTTAAAAGTTTGTTTATTTTCCCTTTATTTTCATTTAAATTAAATCGTTCCTTGTCATAACCCTCGTGAATAACTCTTATTTTCTCTTCCTTGGTATGATATAACTGTATTAACTCTTCTTTGGTAAAATCTGAGGGCACAATAATTTTATCTGCTTTTTTACTTGCCCACCAATGTACAAAATAAGCATAAATTCTTTGAGAAAATGAATAAACCTTTTTAAATCTCTTAAATCCTAAATCATGGACTGTTATCACTTTTTTGGAACGACAAAAAATTGGCAGGGCGTGAGCAGGAATAAATAAAACATCTGGCGGATTAAAAAATATTTCCCAACACAATCTTATATGTGTCCAAATATATTTAAAAGGCCATGACAAAATTTTACTTTGCCAATTATTAGGCAAATGAGATAGGTCGCCTTTTAATTTATCTCTTGAATATAAAACAAATTTATCCCCTGGTTTAAGGGGAATTTTTTTTAACGCCTGAATTAAATAATATGAATACCACTCTACTCCTGTTTTGTTTTTTTTATTTGCCCGTGAGGCATCAATACCAATAATCATTGTAACATTTAAACATTGGAACATAAGATTAAAATTATTCTAATTAATCTAATTGACCTAATTGACCTAATAAAATCCCAATAACCAATATTTAAACCCTTCACCTTCTAATTTTAATTGTTCTCTTAAGGCTGTATTTGCTTTACCGCTTTTCAACTGTTTTTCTCTATAATCTATGAAAGGTGAAGGGTAAATGACTAAAAAGATTTTAGACATTGGGATTTGGGGATTGGACATTTGTTAGAATAATTAGAATTATTAGAATAATTAGAAATTTTCTTTTTGTTCTAATGTTCTAATGTTCCCATGTTCTTATGATTTTTATCTCATTGCTAAAATACTTCTTTTATACGATTCTAAATTATCTAAAGCTATGCCTGTACCACGCGCTACAGAAAGCAAAGGCTCATCAGCCAAATAAGCAGGAACCCCAATAGCTTGAGTTAAAAGTTTGTCCATATTTCTCAAGAGCGCACTTCCTCCAGATAAAACCATACCTTTTTCCATAACATCAGCAGAGAGCTCTGGAGGGGTTTCATAAAGAACAGATTTAACTGCCAAAATAATAGATTGAAGTTCGTTTTGAATTGCCTCTGTGATATCATCTGAATTAATCGTAAGAACTCGAGGCAGTCCAAGGATCATATCTCGACCTTTAATGTCCAGTTCTAATTTTTTCTCCAATGGCAAGGCTGAACCAATCTTTATTTTAATCTCTTCTGCCGTCCTTTCGCCTATGGCCAAATTATATTTTTTTCGAATAAAAGTAGTAATAGAAGAATCAAATTTATTTCCTGCTACTCGAACAGAAGTACAAGCGACAATACCTCCTAAAGAAATAACCGCCGCCTCAGTAGTTCCTCCGCCAATATCAATAATCATATGACCCGAAGCTGATCCAATAGGAATATTTGCTCCAATTGCAGCAGCTATAGGCTCTTTAATAATATAAGCTGCTTTAGCTCCCGAACGCATGGTCGCATCAACCACCGCCCTTCTTTCTGAAGAAGTAATTCCACCTGGAACAGCAACCATCACTTCTGGTCTAAAAATATTAAAACGACCGATTACTTTACCAATAAAATATTTTAACATCGCCTCTGTGGTCTTATAATCAGCAATAACCCCATCTTTCAGGGGTCTTTTTGCAATAATAGTATCTGGAGTCCGCCCAATCATTTCCTTGGCCTCATCACCTACGGCTAAAACGCTTTTATCAATGGTAGAAATAGCGACTACCGAAGGCTCGTTAGTGACAATACCTTTATCTGGCAAATAAACTAAAATGTTGGTCGTTCCTAAATCAATGCCGATTTTCTTAATAAACATAGTATGCGAATAGCGCACTACGAATGCGCACATGCGAATGATTTATTTGTAGCATTCGTATATCATTCGTAGATTTGAATTATATTTCTATATTAGCTAAATATCAAAAAAAGTCAACCCAAAAAATTTGCCTTGCAAATTTTTACTTTAAACCCTAAACATTAGACATTTATTTATTGTTTATAGTTTATTGTTTATAGTTTTTTTGCAAAACAAAAAATTAACTTTCTATTACCTTTTTCTTATATTTTAAATAATATCTAATCAAAATAGTAATAATGGTTGCTGCTGGAACAGCTAAAACCATACCAATAGGCCCAGCTAATTTCCCCCCTACTAATAGGGCCAAAATAATGACCAATGGATCAAGACCAACCGCCTTATGCATTACATAGGGAGAAATTAAAGCATTTTCAATCTGCTGAATAACAATAAAAAGAATTATAACAAATAACGCTAAACTTGGTGATTGTGTAAAAGCAATTAAAACAGCAGGGATAGCTCCGATAAATGGACCAAGATAAGGAATGACCTCTGTTAAACCGGCAATTACTGCTAAAATTAAAGCAAATTTAACGCCTAAAATCAATAAGCCCAAATAAGCCAAGACTCCAATAAACAAACAAAGCAATAACAAACCCCTGACCCATGAGCCAATATCCTTCTGTACTGATCTGCTAAAATCTAATAAAAATTCCTTATACTTAATCGGCACCAAAGAATCTATAAAGGATCGCACGCCTTTTTTCTTAACCGAGATATAAAAAGCCAAAATAAACACCATAAAAACAGACATTACCTGACCAACTACCGTTCCTAAAACCGAAAAAATAGATGCAGCATTTAATGGCGATTTATTAAGCCAATTGTTAAATGTTTCTAAAAATTCTTTTTGTGAACCAGCTTGGATTGATTGAATTTTATTTAAAATTGACGTCAAAAATTCAGGAATTTGATCAATAAAAAGTCTGCTCTGGACCACAACAGCGGGGACAATAGCCATGCCCACTAAAATCAAAACTAATAAAACGGCCAAATAAACAAAAAGAGCTCCTGCCCAACGAGGAATTTTCTTTTTTTCAAAATAATTAACCATTGGGTTAATAATTGTCGCCAAAAGACTAGCGACCAAGACAATAAAAATTACATCTCTTAATAAATATAAAAGCCAAAGAACAACGAAAATCAAAAAGATTTTAGCAATTGACCAAATGTCAAATTTAATTAAGGTCACATTTTCTTTGTTATTTTTATTTTCCATAATTTATAATTAAAATGTTTTTTAATTTCAAGGTTCTGCGAACGAAGTGAGCAGGTTCTTATAATTAAATTACTTTAATTTTTGTATAATAGAATTTTAATTTCAAGGTTCCTGACAAGCGAAGCGAGGAAGGGTTCTTATTTTAAAACTTATATTTATATTATATCCCTTTTTGTAAAACTCGCAATAGTGGTTGTTTGCTTTTAAAAGGCCCTATTAAGGCTAATTTTAGGCCTTGTTTGCAAAAAATATCTTGAGCTGCATTTTGAATCTGTTTTTGGGTAACCTTTTTTAATTTTCCCAGTTGCTGACTTGGGGAAACAATCTTACCGACAAAAAGAGATTGATAGCCATACCAAGTTGCTAAATTAGCTGAATCTTCTAATAAAATTTTCATTATTCCTTCAATATAATCTTTAGCTCGCACTAACTCTTCTTTTGTTACAATATCTTTCTTAACTTTATTTAATTCGTCTAAAATAACTTTTATTGTTTCTAAAACCTTTTCTTTATCAACTCCTGCTTGAATAACATAGTTACCGATGTCTTGATATTTACCCAAGCCCATTTTAATTGAATAAGCCAGTCCTCTTTTGTCTCTGACTTGAGTAAAAAGGCGTGAACTCATATTTCCACCAAGAATTGTTGATAAAAGTGCGGTTGCTTCTAGTTTAGGATGATTATAAGGATAAGCAAAACCACCCAAAGCAAGTTGTGTTTGTTTTAATTTTTTAAATCTAATCTTAATATCTGGCTTACTTTTTTTTCTTATTAAAGGTGTATATTTAATCTTTTTTGCTCTTCCTTGATAAGCAGCAAAATATTTTTTAACCAACTTAATAGTTTGAGTTTTTTCTATTCCCCCAGCTACTATTATCAACATCTGATTAGGCTGATAAAATAATTCTTTATATTTAACTAAAGATTGCCTGCTTAATCTTTGAACATCGCTGAGGTGGCCGCTAATTAACTGTCCTAAGGCGTGTTTATTAAAAAGAGCATTTTCAAAAAATTCATTAATATAAAATAAAGGATTTTCTTCATACATTTTAATTTCTTCTAAAATGACTGTTTTTTCATGATCAAATTCTTTCTTATCAAAAACAGAATTAAAAAGCATATCAGACAAAACATCTAAACTTGTGCTTATTTTTTCTTTAGCTGATTTTACCCAATAGCCAGTATGATCTTTTCCTGTAAACGCATTGTAATATGCTCCAATTCCATCTAATTCCTTAGAAATTGCCAAACTATTTAATCTTTTTTTTGTTCCCTTGAACATCATATGTTCAATAAAATGCGAAGTACCATTTAAATGGGGCAATTCATATCTAGACCCAACTGGTAATAAAACTAAGACCGTCGCTGTTTTTGCATCTTTAACAGGGACGGTAATTAATTTAAGCCCGTTAGAAAAAATAGTTTGAGAATACATAAGCGCTAACGCTAAAATCAAAAATTAAAAATCAAAATGAAAAATTATTTTTATTAAAAAAATTAATCTAACTTATTTTTTAAATAATCAACTAATGCACTGATAGCGACTCTGTCTTGTTTCATTGTATCTCTATCTCTAATGGTTACCTTTTTGTCGTCTAAACTATCAAAATCAACAGTTATGCAATATAAAGTGCCAATCTCGTCTTGTCTGCGATAACGCCTACCAATAGAACCAACTTCATCATATTGGACCATCCAATATTTTTTTAAGTCTTTATAAATACTTTGAGCCACTTTTTTTAAAGGTTCTTTTTTACTTAAAGGCAAAATTGCTGCCTTAATTGGAGCTAAATCTTTATGTAGACGAAGAACAACCTCTTGTTCTTTGTTCGCTTGAGTTGTTGTTGTTCGTCCTCCCTTAATTTCTTCATAAGCATCAACTAAAAAGGCTAATAATGGCCTGTCAACGCCAGCTGACGGTTCAATAACATAAGGAATATATTTTTTTCCGTCTTGATCTTGATAAGACATATCTTGATTAGAAAATTTTTGATGTTGTTTTAAATCAAAATCTCCCCTATCAGCCACTCCTTCTAATTCTGACCAACCAAAAGGAAATTTATACTCAACATCAAAACAAGACCGAGCATAATGAGCTAATTCATCCTCCCCGTGTTCACGTAAACGCAAATTTTTCTTTTTAATTCCTAAATCTAAATACCAATCAAATCTTTGTTTTAACCAGTATTTATACCACTTTTTAGCTTCATTTGGTTTAACAAAAAATTCTAATTCCATTTGTTCAAACTCCCGGGTTCTAAAAATAAAATTACCTGGCGTTATTTCATTACGAAAAGATTTACCAATCTGAGCAATACCAAAAGGAACCTTCATCCGACTGGATTGTAAAACATTATTAAAATTAACAAATATTCCTTGCGCAGTTTCTGGACGAAGGTAAATAACTGCAGAATCACCTTCAACCGGGCCCATAAATGTTTTAAACAAGAGATTAAAATTTTTAGCCTCAGTTAAAATTCCTCCACACTCTGAACATTTATTTTTATCTTTTAAACCATCTAATTTAAATCTTTTATGACAAGACTTGCATTCGGCTAAGGGATCTACAAACCCCTTTAAATGCCCAGAAGCCTCCCAAACCTTGGGATTCATTAAAATAGAAGCATCTAGACCAACCATGTCATCTCTTTCTTGAACAACCTTTTTCCACCAAGCTTTTTTAATATTATTCTTTAATTCCACACCTAAGGGGCCATAATCATAACAAGAGGCTAATCCTCCATAAATTTCTGATGAAGGAAAAATAAACCCCCGGCGTTTAGCTAAAGATACTATTTTTTCCATCATATTAGACATACTAATATTTTAACAAATTTATTAGAAAAATACCACCATCTACAGAACAAATGCTCTTATAAAATTTAATAAAAAAACTGCTAAACTTTTGGGTTTCGTTTTTGGTTCCACTTAATAAAATCATATTCTATACTTGTATATTATCAAAAATGGTTACATCCCCTTTTTTATCTTTCTCTGCTCTAAATGAGAACTGACCCCAATTAAAGGTCTTTCTTCTTCTGTTTTACTTCAAGGGCTCGGATTCCTTTTTCACTAAAGCCGAAGTGGTGAGCAATTTCGTGCCAGACAGTATTTTTGATAATTTCCATTATTTCTTTCTTGGAGTTGGCAAGGTTTTCAATCGATTCTTGGAAAATGGTAATTTTATCTGGCAGGATTGTCATGAAACTCCTGCCCCATGTTGTTTTAGGCACTCCTTGATAGAGCCCCAGAAGCGAAGTTCTTTGCCTTATTCCAACTTTTTTTAACTCGTATTGAGAAGGTCTTTTCTCAATAACAATAGCCACATTATCCATTTTTTTTCGGATATGTCCAGGCAATGTCATTATGGCCTTTTTAACTAATTTTTCAAAATCTTTTTCTAACACCTTGGTCTAATTATGTAAATATTCATTTTCAGAACCGTCCTCTGTTTCTTACTTGGAAACTTAGTTTCCAAGTGGTTTAATTTTGTTTTTGGTCAATTTTTTGCCAAACCTGCCCTGTTAAATAATTTGCTCAGCAAATTAAAAATTAAAAATTTTTATTTAACAGGGTAAAAAAAATCGCTCTAAAATCCTCTACTGAAGCGCCTTTCAGAGCGCCGATTTAGGGGGACAGTCCCCAAATTGTAAAATAAAGATAATCAAGAGCTGAACGCAGATTTGCTAAACAATCTTTAATCTCCACTTAGTAAGCTATCTGGTATTTTTTCTTCTTTTAAGTACTTTTGATATTCGCGTCCAATACTCGCCAAATAAGACTCTACTTTATTCATTACCGCTTCTATATCGTTGTATTTTGAAAATTTATCCATTTAATTTTTGAATTTTAATTTGTAATTTTAATTTTTGAATTTTAATTTTTGATTTTTTATCGCCTGTGGATAACTTTTATTGATAAATACTAAAAATAAGTTATAATAATTATGTAAGCATCGGCTTACACGGATTTTGATCGAAGTCCTACCGCAAGGCAGGGCTTTTGATTTTTATTATCTTTTTTTAAAGCGATCCATATTTAAGCGATATTCAAAATCATCCGCCCATAAAATTTCTTCAATAATACCTTCCCTCTTGGCATCAATTACTTCACGTCCAATATGACCACGCGCACTCATAACAATAATTTGTTTCTTATATTCTTCCTTTAAATAACGAAGTGCGGCAACAAGATCACCGTCCCCAGAAAATAACACAATAGTATCGTAATTATCGCGCTCGCGTATTAAATCAACGGCCATTTCAACATCAAGATCGCATTTCTTTTTAAATCCATAAACATTATCAGGACTATGCATATATTTCACCCTCTTATCAATAACATTAAAACCATTTAAATCAGCCGTGTGAAGTATATACTTTGACCAATCGGTTAATTCTGTTGCTTTTTCATCCTGACCATAATCGGAACCATAATAAAAACGCCTAAGAAATCTATGTCCATAAGTAAAATGTCTAACCAATACAGCCAATTCCCTTATTCCCACACGCCATTTAAGACCATGTTTCCATTTTTCAACATTTCCAAAATCAACTATTACTATAGTTCTTTCTTTTTTATTATCAAAATATTTAAAAAAATCATTAATTTCTTGCTTGTTCATATAATTAAGTAAACTTTTGTAAATTCTCTAAAATATTCTTTTCTAACTTCCGAATAGCTAGTTCCAGGAAGTTTTTTTATTTTTGTTTGATGAGGTATCATAAAAATTTTTACCTCTAAATTTTTGGCAAGGTCTGACCTTGTCTTTTTGCCTTCTGTTTAGCTCTATCACAGATTAGTCAATATCTTGCTCGTCAAATAGTTTTACAAGCGGCGCTTCCCAGTCAAAACAGGTGGATTGACCGCAAAGTTTTTCAAACGCTTTAATGCACGCTGGATCAAGCTTGACGTATTCTTTAAGCGCATCAACTGTCTTATAAATAAATCCGCCAACTGCGCCGTCAGAATCGTCAACCCCGCCTATACATAATTTTTTATCAAGCCGTAACAGCATATCAACTAATAATTTTGTTATTTGCTCGCTTACTGGCAATTCTGACACAATAGCTGACAAACGACTACATCCTTCTAAAAGCGAATCCTGATAGGCAAACCAAATGCGAGACGGGCCACGATACGGTTTAATATACCGCATAGTGGCAGTGATAGATTTTTTGACTGCGGCTAATTCTTCTTTGCTTAATATTCCCAATTGACCACTGCATTTTGGCGTATCAATTAATTGCTTATCTTCTTCTGTAAGTGGTTCGCCTCTCATAAGCGCGTAGATAGCCACAGCCACCATATGTTTGCAAAGCGTGTCTTGCTGGCCAAGATAACATTCGCAAACACCTCTATCATGATATTGATTATCAACATAAACTTTATACGGCTTAGTCCCTAAAACAATCGCAAAAAATCCGTTTAACTCTTCCTTAAACTGCGTCACTTTACCATCCTCATACAAGCAAACCGCCCGCTCAAATGTCGGCCCGTCAGTGGCAAATTTAATTTTATCTAAATCGTAAGCTGGTAACATTAACATATTTTTCGTCAAATTAGCTTCATTTTGGAGATTATCGTTTTTTTTAGTTACTTCTTCTATTTCGACAAATTTTTAAATTCTTTATCTTTCTCAACTATATCTGGATTCACACGCAAAGCAATATTGTTTATCCCCATTAAACGTATTCCGTCTAATCGTCTAACTCTTGATAGAGCCACATATCCCATACCATATTCAAATGACTTACTTAAATCAATTTCGGCCGCGTCTAGGCTCATCCCCTGACTTTTGTGAACTGTAATAGCCCACGCTAATCGCAAAGGAATTTGGCTAACATGGGCAATAATATGATCGTCTTCTTCAATATTCCAGCTTGTAGGGGTCGCAATAATTTCATTCCCTGACTTTATCTTTACTATTGGACAATCATTTTGATTAAAACCAACAACTATTCCCAATGTGCCATTCACATACCCTTTATCAAAATTATTTCTAACAAACATAACCAATGCGCCTTTTTTAAGTTTTAATATTTCCGGAGCCAGACACCCCTTTTTAAGGGAATCAATAAGTTCTCGCGGCCCGCTTGAAGTCATGTGATATGTCATCTCTTCTCCTGAAATCTTCGAAAGTTCATTATCATTAATTGCGTCAACATTTATGTTATGGGTATAAAGTTTGGTGGGATTAATTTGCCACATAACAGATTTATATAATCTTGTTTTTAATTGATTCAAAACATTCTCTCCTGCTTTATTCTCTCTCATAGTGTTTAAAATATTAATAAATGCAATATCATCCTGCCTGTATTGCTTATCCAGATAACATACCTTTAGGTCTGCTCGCTGCCATACGTGGGAGTCATAAGCAAATTTGACTCCCTCGTTTTCTCTATTAACTGGTGGCAATTGAAAAAAATCACCACTCATAATCACTTGTAGTCCGCCAAAAGAGAGAAATGGATTTTTAATCGCCTTGCAAATTTTATCAACAAGGTCAAGGCGATAGGCATCAAGCATTGATATTTCATCAATGATTAAAATTTTTGTGTCTCTTATTCTTTTTCTCAACTTTTTCTTTTTAACAAGCTTTTTAATTTTTGAATCGCTTAAATTTTTATTAATACCTATGCCGCTCCATGAATGAATAGTAATCCCATCAAGATGGATGGCTGAAATACCGGTTGACGCTGTAATGCCAGTTTTAATTTTCTTTTTTTTAAGATATTTAATAAATTGATTCAATAAAAAAGTCTTACCCGTTCCAGCAGAACCAGTAAGAAATATATTCTGCCCTGATTTTAATATTTCTAATGCTTGAGCATGAGTCATAAAAATTACGAAAAATCTGGAAAAATCGCTCTAAAATCCTTTACTGAAGCGCCTTTACGAACACTGATTTAGAGGGACAGTCCCCATTTCCAAAAACTGGTTTTTTTATCTTTCCTTGGATCAAAACCCACAATAATCTTAAATAAATTTATCTCTCAATTAAATTTTCAGCATTTTCGGCTCTAAAAGTTATCCACAGTATAACAAATTGACAAAAAATTTTAATCTGTTATAGTACTAATAAATCCTCGGCCAGGAGTTTATACACTCCACATTGGCGGTGGATTTTTTATTCTGGCGGAAAACAAGACATAAAATATTTACTCTTGCCTCGTTTAGATTCTTTTATTTGAACGTAAAATAATTCTTTTTTTTTGGTTAATCCGGCAAATCGATGAAGTTTTTCATTTGATTTATTAGGATTCTGTTTGGAAGATGGCTGATTTTTTGACTTTTTAATTACCTCAACAGCAGCGGCAAAATATTTTAATCTTTTAAATCTTTCTCTTGGTCCTTTTTGAGTTAAATGAATCCAAAAAAAATCAAAAAATATTTTTTGCTTTTTAAAATAAGCTGATTTTATATAAGGCTTTCGTTTGGTTTTTGATTTTATTTGTTTAAATAAATCTTTTGCGCTTTTTCTAACTTCCGAATAGCTAGTCCCAGGAAGTTTTTTTATTTTTGTTTGATAAGGTATCATAAAAATTTACCCGCCCCTCTTTGCCCTGTACTCAATTAAACTGTAGTTCAGGGCTTAATTAAATTTTCGGGTTGTTATTCCCTGTCCAGGTTCAACCTGAGCATTATTAACTGATTATTTTTATATTGTATTGATCTCCCTAATCAATCTTCTTATATTCTTATCTTCTTAAACCAAAAATTGTATCTATTAAGCGTGGTATAGTTCTATCTATCCCAAAACTCATAATAAAGGACATTGGTGCCGATAAGCAATAAAATAAATAATTACTTGTTGACTGAAAAATATGAAGAAAACCAAAAACAAGAAGACTGATCATAATCAAGGTAGGAAAATAGACAATTATATAAACAGGTATAGCCGGTACATTATGTTCATTTCTACTTGACTGATATGCAATAAGAGAAAAACCAATAAAACACCATGATAAACTCCACAAAAATCTTGGATAATTATTTATACTTTTTATTTCATTATTATAAAACATAAAATCCGAACCCAAAAAAATAAGTGATACGATAATTAAAAAAACACCTATAAGGCCATAAATTATAGAAAAAATTATCCTGTTTTTTTTATCTTTTTTTGAATCAAAATCCATAATAATCTTAAATAAATTTATCTTTCAATTAAATTTTCAGGATTTTATTTATGGTTAAATTTTTGCCAAACTGGAAAAATCGCTCTAAAATTCTCTACTAAAGCGCCTTTCAGAGTGCCGATTTAGAGGGACAGTCCCCAAATTGTAAAATAATTAATTTTTTATCCTACTATTAATACCTAAAATTCTACTTTTCAATAAATCATTATAATGTTGTTTTAATTTTTTCTTAGACTCTTTACTTTCATACTTAGTTATCATAGACAAAATAACATTAAAAGTTTTTTTTGCTTTTTTAATTCTCTGATTTTCTCTAGCTATAATTTCTGTACTTTTCATAATGTCTCCTATAACACCTTTTATCACAAAATCTAAATATTTTTCTACTGTCATACCGACAAATTTTGCATCCTCCCCTAAATTTTTCTCTATATCCTTTTGAGTAGGAATTGGATATTTTGCAAAAATTCTTCTGCTCATGTTCTTAAATTTATTTCTCAATTAAATTTTCGGGGTTTATTTTTTCCTTAAACAATCAATTTCTTTCGTTTTACCGCCCACTACAACCTTCCAAAAATTCCATCCATCTACAGGATAACCACAAATAAATCTTGCAGCACCCGACGGAGAATTGAAAATCTTACCGTTTAGTTCAACTTCTTTTAAATTAACTAAACTGGCATTATACTTTTTCCCTTTGGTAGTTCCAAAAATTTTTATACCCTTTCTGTTAATGCTTTCTATTTTATTACTATTTTTGGTTTTTTCTTTTACATTAAAACTATATGCCATATCCTCTACGGCTACTAATTTTGCTTTTCTCATCACTTTATTAACTGCTCGTGGTATATCATCAAAATAATTAAATATTTCATTCTGTGGCTTTATGCCCTTTGTCTTATTGGCCTCTAAGTGCGCATTCCCGCAGGTCCAAAAAGGAGTTTTATCTTTATTTTTACCAACTTTATTCGGCAAATTGTTAGTAAAAAACCGGATTGTAATACCTATTGTTTTGTTATCTTTCTTCATAATTTTTAAATTAATTATTATTGATTATAACTTATTTTTATTAACCCACAGTCAAATCACGGTCCGGTATTTGATTTTTATGTGCTATTTCCAAAAACCTATTCATATACTCCCGATGTTTTTGATATAAACTAGAAACCGCTAAACTTTCATATTCTTCTCTGTGCTTCTGTGAACTTTCCTCTAATATCATTCTAGCAACTGTATCTGCTACTAGTTCAGCAATCAATAATCGAAAATGAATAGAATTTTGATTTTTATTCCACTTATCCTCCGGACCTAAATATCTTTGAATAATCTTATGTCTCCCATTAATCTTCAATAAATTTCCCACTAAAACAGATCTTTGGCTTCCTAAATCTACATTAGCAATTTCAATCCGAAAATTAGCTCCAATCTCTTTTTGAGGAATAACACGAACTGTTGTTGATATTTTTTGGTCCTGTAATTCTATAAAAATTTTTGTCGATTTTCCATACTTGATTCCTTTAATTAAAACAGTGGCACTTGCAATCCTTTTTCTAAAATCTTTAATTGCCTTATTATCATAATCTAAAATAACACTCTTATTTAAAATTTTAAAATATTTCTCATTTTCAGAAAAAACCTTCAATTTCACTCTTCCGTTAATAAATTCTGGCCACTTAGCAAATACTCTAATTTTTTTTGTTTTTCCTTCTTTAATGCTATAATTTTTTTTCTCAAATTGAAACAATTCCTCCAACTCTTTTTTCTCTTGTAATATAACTGAAAC
>JAHIMV010000045.1 GCA_018896315.1 Patescibacteria group bacterium
AGAACATTTGAACATTAGAACATTTTAACATAAGAAATTTTTGCAAAGCAAAAATTTCTTTCTTTATGAATACATGCAACGTTTAAAGTTGCATTTTGTGCAACATAAAATCCTATTGACAAAAAGACAAAAATCGTTATAATTACACTTGGCTGAATAAAAATATATTAACATTTATTCAGTTTTCTTTAAAAAAGGAGGAAAAACAAAAAAGACTTTTCAGAGTTATCAATTAATGAAAGTAAAAAAAGGAGAAAGAAAATGAAAGGGAAGAGATTTTTTTTAGTTTTGGGGTTAATGGTTTTTATCTTAGCCCAGAGTTTGGTGTTTGCCGAGTCAAGTTTCGCAATAACGGCTGTGCCACAAGACGGCATAGCTCGTTATGGTCAGGATGAAGTGGAATTTATTGCTCTCCGTTATGTTTTTGAGAACAATTCAGATTTTGACAGAAATGTTCTCAGCTTTAACTTAACGTTTAAATGGTATTTTGGATTAAATGTTGAGCAAGTAGAACTTTATGGAGTTAGCGCATCAGTACTTATTGGCGTTTTTCAACCTGGCAATTACCAAATAGTTATACTTGATAGTCTTAATCTTACTGTCATTGGCAATGCTTCTTATATTGTTCAACTTGTTGTTAAAGCAATAGGCAATGGTAGATTAGGCATTACTTTAAGTAATTGTGAAGTTCAAGACGCAGAAACTGGAGACATTTTTTATGCTGAAGAACAAATTTCCACAAGCCACACAGTAATTGATTTGTACAAAGATATGCATTATTTGTACACTTCCCCAGAGCAGGACACGGTTTATTTGTTTCCCGGGCAAGAGTTTAATTGGTATCAATCTTTAGACAAAGTTTATTTCAATTCTTTTAGCCAAACAGTTGTTGCACTTTATATGTATGTTTATACTAACACTGATGGCAACTATTATTTTCCTATTTGGTCAGGATATGTATCAGGATTAATAAATGAAGGCACCCTGACTACTTATCAGCAGTTTAACAATTATTATCTTTTGTGGACGGCTAATACTGGCGAAGGAATTGATATGGCTTATTTAGGAAATGCGGTAATGTTTAACCAAATGCCAATTGGTTGCTCTACTTATTTTTCTTCTTATCTGCAAATTTACGAGTATCATGAGCTGTTTGGAGAATTTACCAGTTATCATTCTAATCAAGTAAGTATAATTTCAAATACTGGATTTAGGTGCGATGTTACTGGCGACAGTTTAGTCAATGAGTTGGATTATCAATTGAGTGCTCAATACTTTATGACTTGTGATTATTGGGATTCGCAGTTTAATCCTCAGGGAGAAATAAATGTTAATAGATTAGCTCTTGTTTTTCATTGGCCAACAATGTTTGACTTATGGAGATTAGGAATATGGCTTGAAAATCCAGATCATCCCTTAGTAGCTTATCTGCGAATTGGCGAGGAATTTACTTTTAGCCTTGAAGAATCCAGTGGAGAAGACAGCATAGAACAAGACTATGAATCTGATATTTTTGATAGCACTTTAGTGGTTACTACTCCGGGCAATATCGTTTCTGTTTATGGTTGGTTAAATGAAATGCCCTGGACTGAGACAAAAGTGTTATCGCAAGGTCAGATGATGAAATGGACAAATGATATTGAGCCAGAGGTCTGCGAAGTTAGTCCAAAGGGTAGTCAAAATGAATTTATTTTTACCTTACCTCAGGGCTTAACTCAAATGCGAATTGGCGCTGCTATGGTTGTTACTGAAACGACCACGGGTATTGATGAGAATAAAATTATTGTTCCTACACAAGTAAGACTTGAAAATTATCCAAATCCGTTTAATCCAATTACAACAATCAGTTTTGATTTAACGGAAAAAGGAATGACCAGTCTAATGGTTTATGACATCAATGGCAGAAAAGTAGCGGACCTATGTCATGAAATAATGGAGCCTGGAAAATACCAGTTTAAGTTTGGTGGTTCTGAATTATGTTCTGGAATGTACTTTTGCGTTTTAAAAAATAAAAATCAGAGTATTAGCAGGAAAATGCTAATGCTCAAATAACAACAAATGAGCCTCGCCGGATTTAATCCAGCGAGGCCCCATTTTATCTTTATATATGGGGTCTGGCCCCATTTTTTGTCCCTTGAAAACCCTTTGTTTATGCGTGTTATAGAACATTTTTTCTAATTTAGCACGATTTGACGTGTTTTTTTTATTATTGAAACTTGTTTCCTATATTCACATACTTTAATGCCTGCCCCGTAGTGAACGCGAAACGTTCTACTACTGGGGTTTCAATGATTTAACCAAATAAGTGTTTTGTAGACGATAACCTAAATGACGGTAATAGTCTCTTACTCCAACACCAGAGATGACCGCTATTTTTTTATATCCTTGTTCTTTAGCTATTTTTTCAGCTTCAGCCATTAACTTTTTGCCCAAGCCTAAGTGCTGCGCCACGTTGTCCTGATTTATCAGGACTTTACGTGGTTGAGCCGCTTTTTTGCTCGTTTTTTCTACCCTGTTAAATTTCGCCGTAGGCGAACCCGCTTTGCGGGATTTAACAGGGTGAATTTCTACTAATTGGCCATAAGTATGTAGTTCTCGTATAATGGCGGCATTTTCTAATCCAGGCAGGGTTTGATTATTAATTTGAGGTAATCTTAATCTTAAAAAAGCAGCTAACTTGTTTTGCTTTACGTCTTCAAATGATAAAAATATTTCCTGGCCTTGCGAAGCAATATATTTTTGTTTTTTTAATTTTAGATTTTTAATATTTATTGATTCATTTTTTATTTCTCGACAACGAATACATGAGCATATCTTTTTTTGTTCTTTCACCCCGTTAGAAATCCTTTTTTTTTGCAACGCCATAACATTTTTTTTCTTCATACTCTTGTTAGTGAAATTTCTAACGGGGTTCATTTGCTTTTGAACATATTCTCTTAAATTGGAAATTTTGCTTCCGCCCTGAATCTGCCAGGCCGGAATATCTCTGATTAAACGATTGATTCGGACATATTCAGGAACAATTGATTTCATTTTAATTAATAAGTTCATTAATTGTTTGTCAGTGTAGGGTTTATACTTTTTACTTTTATACAACCCATAAAGTTGAGAGCCTTTGGTAACAACGCAGGGGTATATTTTAAGCATGTCTGGTTGAAAATCCGGGTTGGCAAATAGTTTTTTAAACATTTTTAAATCTTTTTGAGGATTAGAACCAAGTAGTCCGGGCATAATGTGATAGCAGATTTTAAGCCCTGCGTTTTTTAATAGTTTGGTCGCATATATAATTTCTTTAACACCATGCCCCCGATTATTGATTTTTAGAACTTTATCATCAATTATTTGGACTCCAATTTCTACTCTTGTACAACCTAATTTTCTCATTCTAATGATTTCTTTCGGAGTAATATAATCAGGCCTGGTTTCTAATGTTATGCCGATTATTCTATGTTTGGCTTTCTCGTTTCTTTTTTGCGCTTCAGCTAATGTCTTGCCCGCCCAAGTTTTCTTTGAAAATTTGGGCGGGTTAGCTCCGTCAAAACATCTTTTAATAAACCAGGTTTGGTATTTTTTAGGCAGATAAGACCAGGTGCCGCCAATCACAATTAATTCAATTTTATCAACTGGATGATTGTTATTTTTTAATACTTCAATCCTTTTCTTAACTTGTTGATAGGGGTCGTATTTAAGTATTTTAGCTCTTTCTACAGCTGGTTCACCTGATAAATAACTCTTGGGCACGCCTTTTTCCAAGGGGCAGTAAAGACATTTGCCAGGACAAGGCCAGGGTTTGGTTAAAACAGCCACAACAGCCACGCCAGAAAGAGAACGAATCGGGCGTTTTTTAAGTTGTTTTTGTAAAAAAATATTGGTTTTAACTTGTTTTTTCTTTTTTAATTTTTGATAAGTTTTTAAAATATCAAAGTTGCGTACTGGCGGAATTTTAAGCTGACCAGCTAATTGATGTTTTAATTTTGAAAATTGAGGTAAAGAACTAATTCTTTTTTGAACTAGTTTTTTAACTAAAGTATTTAATTGTTTTTCTAGTAAGGTCATTTTTTTATTATAGCAGATATCTTTATTTTAAGAACGAGAAGAGCCGGCGTTTGTGCCGGCTCGAAAAAATTTAACGATTTAAAAGCTCTTTATAATGAGCTATAAATTCAAACACATACCAAGCTACCCAGATGGCCGTAAATATGCCTAAAAGAATTATCATTCCCCAATTTCCTTGTTTGATTGCTCCGCCGCTGATAAAGGCGAGAAACATGATTAATAGGGCGAGAATCAAAAGTTTTGGCATATTATCCATGTCGTTTTCAGCAAGGTCTTGGTCACCAGTGCTGTCTTTTACAAGAGCGAGAAAAAGAGCTTTTAATACGATAAAGAACTTTTTCATTTTTTATTCCCTCCATTTATTTTATGTACATATTATAGCATAAATTTGACTTGTTGTCAATTAGATGTTAGAATTAAACCAATGAAAGAGAAACGATTAAAGAAAATTTTACAAAAAAATAAAGATGACTGGGAAAAAATTGCTGACAAGTTTTCTCAAACTCGTCATCATCTTTGGTATGAATTAAAAGATTTGAGTAAACCTGCCCGCCAATCGCCTGACGGCTCAAGGCGTCTGGCAGGCGGGTATGTTAAAGATGGAGACAAGATTTTAGATTTAGGTTGCGGTAATGGACGGCTTTATGAATTATTTAAGGATAGACGAGTAGAGTATACGGGCTTTGATGGTTCTAAAAGATTGATTGAAATAGCCAGGAAAAAATTTAACAATTTAACCCCGAAGGAAAGCAAGCTTCCTACGGGGCAGGCAATTAAACAACTTAACAAACCTGAGTTTATTGTTGGCGATGCTCTAAATTTGGAAACTAAGTTTCCAAAAAATGAATTTAATAGTATTTTTTCAATTGCTTTTTTACATCATCTGCCATTTAAGAAAATACGGTTGAAAGTTTTAAAAGATTGTTATTCTTTTTTAAAGCCCAATGGTTTTTTAGTCTGTACGGTTTGGAATTTTTATCAACCTCGGTTAATAAAGAAATACAAGATATGGAAAATTCTTTTTGGCTTTAAAGATGTGTTTATTCCTTTTAAGTTTGATAATAAAGAAGTGAAACGCTATCACCATGTTTTTACTAAGAATGAATTTAAAAAATTGTTTATTAAAGCTGGCTTTAAAATAATAGATACATATTATATTAAAAAAGGAGAAAAAAGTAATTGGAAAAATGGTTATAATTTAGTTTTAATTGGTCAAAAAAATGGTTAATCCTGATATTTTTAAAACTTATGACATTAGAGGTATATATCCTCAGGAGATTAATGAAGATATTGCTTTTAAGGTCGGGGTGGCTTTATATAAGTTTTTAAAGAGAAAATTAAAAAAGAGAAGTTTGAGAATTGTGGTTGGTCGTGATTGTCGGTTGTCTTCTAATTCACTTTTTAAGTCTTTATGTCAGGGAGTTTTTAGCCAGAAGGGGAGAATCGTTGACGTTGGCTTAGTTTCTACGGATTCTCTTTATTTTGCTTTAGCATATTTCAAATATGATGGGGCAGTAATGATTACAGCTTCTCATAACCCTAAAAAAGATAATGGATTTAAATTATTAGCTAAAGGACCTAAGTGTATTTCTCAAGATTGGGGCATGGCTGAGATTAAAAAATTAGTTATCAAAGCAAAAATGTGTTTAATAAAGACCCAAGGTAAAATCATTAAGAAAAATATTATTCCAGATTATGTTAAATATATTTTAAAATTAGTTAATTTAAAAGATATTAAGCCCTTGAAAGTAGTAGTTGATGCTGGTAATGGTATGGGCGGAGAAGTTGTTGAGAAATTAGTTAAAGAGTTGCCGATTAAATTATATCCTTTATATTTTAAGCTAGATGGTCATTTTCCTAATCGATCGCCAAATCCAAAAATTAAAAACAATATTAGAGATTGCCAAAAAAAAGTAATTAAGCATAAAGCAGATTTTGGTTTATCTTTTGACGGAGACGGAGATAGAGCTATTTTTGTTGATGAAAAAGGCAAGATAATTGGTAGTGATATGATTATTGCCTTATTCTCCATTTATTTTTTACGAAAAGAACCTAGAAGTAAGATTGTTTATAATTTAACCTGTTCTAAAATTTTAAAAGAAGTAATTATTAAAAATAATGGATTGCCTATTAGAACTAAGACTGGCCATGCTTTTATAAAAAAAGCGATGCAAAAACATAAAGCTATTTTTGGTGGTGAATTATCTGGTCATTTAAATTTTCGTGATGTCTTTTGCGCTGAATCTGGTGGATTAGTTTTTATTTTAATGACTAAAATTTTATCACAAAGTAATCAACCTTTATCAAAATTGGTTAAAGAATTAAAAAAATATAGTCAGATTGAAGTTAATATTAAAACAACTCAATCTCAAAAAGCAATTGAGAAATTAGCCAAATTCTATCATAAGGGCAAACAAGATTACCTTGATGGATTAACAGCTGAATTTTCTGATTATTGGTTTAATATTCGCGCTTCTAATACTGAGCCTTTGTTAAGGATAACTGTTGAAGCAAAGGATAAAAAATTAGCAGATAATAAACTAAGAGAGATAAAAAAAATAATTAAAGAATAATTAATTCGCATGTGCGCATTCGCATTGCCGTAGTGCGAGTAAAGCGAGTGCGAAGGCGCGCTATTCGCATACTATGATTGGTATTCTTGATTCAGGTTTAGGAGGATTAACTGTTGTCAAAAAGGTATTTAATGCTTTGCCAGAATATCAAATTTTATATTATGGTGATACAGCTAATGGTCCTTATGGCAATAAAAGCAAGGAAATAATTCAAAAATATGCTTTTGAAGGAGTAAAATTTTTAACTAAACACGGGGCCAAGATAATCATTATTGCTTGTAATACAACTTCAGCTGCTGCTTTAGATAGTTTAACAAAAGAATTTAGAATTATATTTTTTGGCGCAATTAATCCCGGAGTAAGAAAAGCAGTTCAGATTACTAAAGATAAGAAAATTGGGGTTATTGGCACGCGCATGACCATTCATTCCAATGTTTATCAAAATGCGATTAAAGCCATTGATGCTCAGATTAGTGTTTTTGCCAAATCCGCTCCTTTATTAGTGCCATTAATTGAAGAATCTTGGATTAAAAAGCCAGAAGCAAATCGAATTATTAAAAATTATCTTTATCCAATTAAATTAAAACAAGTTGATTCTTTGATTTTAGGTTGTAATTATTACCCAGTTATTAAAAAGAATATTCAGTCAAAAATCGGTAAAAAAGTGAAGTTGATAGATCCTGGAGATGAAGTAGTGAATGATGTTAAAATGTTTTTAGAACAAAATCCAGAAATAGAAAAGAGCCTGGTAAAAGGCTCAGCCCATAAGTTTTTTGTTTCTGATTTAACCCCTAAATATCAGTATTTAGCTGGTTATTTACTTGGCCAAAAGATTAAGCTAATCCAAGCTTAGCTTTGACTTCAGCTATTGTTTTTTTAGCAATTTTATTGGCTTGCTCAGCCCCTTGAGCAAGTATTTTTTTAACTTTTTCTGAATCTTTTTCTAATTGTTTTCTTTTTTCTTGAATTGGTTTTAGTTCTTTAAAAAGATTTTTGGCTAAAAGTTTTTTACAATCTAAACAGCCAATTTTCGCTTTTGCGCAGCCATCAATAACATACTCTAGGTCTTTTTTATTAGAGACAAGTTGGTGTAAATGATAAATATTGCATTTTTTTGGTGTGCCTGGGTCAGTTCTTCTTTTACGGGCTGGATCAGTCATGGCAATGGCTAATTTTTTTTCAATTGTTTTTAAAGAATCTGATAAGGCAATATAGCTTTCTTCACCATGGGATTTGCTCATTTTTTTCTTGTCATCAGTTAAGCTCATGATTCTGGCTCCAGAAGTTAAATATGGTTTTGGCTCTGGGAAAGTTTTACCAAATTTTTTATTAAACTTTCTAGTAATTTCCCTGGTTAATTCTAAATGTTGAACCTGATCTTCACCAACCGGAACTACCTGAGCCTTATAAAGCAAAATGTCTGCGGCCATTAAAACAGGATAATTAAAAAGTCCGGCATTAATGTTTTCTGAATGCTCTTTTGATTTTTCTTTAAACTGGATCATTCTATTTAAATCACCAATAGAAGTGACCGTGCTTAAAATCCAGGCCAATTCTGTATGGGCCGGAACAGCGGATTGGATAAAAAGAATTGATTTTTTAGGATCAATTCCACAAGCGATTAAGTCCATAGCCAAGTCTAAAACTCGATTAGACATTTGTTTTATTTGGTAGGGGACAGTAATAGAGTGATAATCAACAACACAGAATAAACAAGGGTATTTTTTTTGTAAATCAACCCAGTTTTTAATTGCGCCAAAGTAGTTACCAATATGGAGTAAGCCAGTTGGTTGAATACCGCTGAATAATATCATGGTCATATTATACCATTTTATGGCTAAATAGCAATGGGGATAAAATCTTGCTAATCTCTTATTTTATGGTATTCTTAATGCAGTATTAAAGAGGATATATATGTTAATTAAAAAGACAATTGTTATTATCCTTTCCTTGATTATTCTAGTTGGTTTAGCTAGTTGGAGTATATTTAGGGGTGAAAAAATTGCCCAGACAGGGGTAATTAATGGACAAAAGACAATTATTTTAGCTAATCTTTCTGGAATAAGGCTAATTTCAGAAAGTCGAGGAGAAAATTCTTATCAGGCAAACTATATTAATGAAACAGTTAAAGATACTGATTTGTTAAAAAAGATGAGCAAATCATTGGAAAAGAGTTTTTACAGACAAGGATTTAGACTTGAACATGAAAAAGTGGCTCACAAATACCGGGTTTTAGACTTTAAAACCAAAGATGAGACAAAAAATGAAATAATTAAAGTAGCCCTTGGCTATGAAAAAGGTCAGGGGACTTATTTTTCTTTTCATTACGCTTGGCCTTTAAGTACTAGGTAAAATAGTGTGAATAAAAATTAAAAGATTGCTAAAGAATTAATAATTTTGGGAAATAAAAAAGTCTTTTTTAAAAGACTTTTTTTAATTGAGTTGTTTTTATTGATTTTTATAGTTTTTAAATATCTTAGTAATTTGGTCTTTTAAAGTAGGTAATTTCATTTCCTTTTCCAGCTTTTCAGTGTTTAAAACACAATTACTTCTTTTTGCTTTAGTCATTTGATGTAATTGATCAAGGGATATAATTGTGTAAGTAAAGTTAGGGTCAACAATTTCTTTGTATAAATCAAGGATTTGTTTATGAGTCATTGGTCCGGGATTAACCATATTAAAGATACCGGTTTTATTTTTTTTCATTAGATGTTCCGCTACCTGGATTAAGTCATCAACAATGGTCATGGAGTTTTCAATATTAATTACCTTTTTATAGTTTAATATTTTTCTAATAAAATTACGCGGACTATTTAAATCATTATCAATCGGCATTCTTAATCTTAATTGAAGAACATTGTAGTCTTTGAGCATGTCTTCGCTTAAGACTTTTGTTTTAGAATAAAAACTGCCGCCAAAGTTAGGTGGATCATCTTCTGACCAGCCTTTGCCTTGATTATCACCAGTATAGACACAGCCTGAACCAAGGTGAAGCATTTTTACTTTTTTTTCAAAGCAAGCCCGGGCAACCATTAAAGGCATTAAAACATTAGATTTAAAAGTTTTTTGTTTGTTGTCTTCGCACCAATCAATATTGGGTCGGCCAGTTGCTCCGGCGCAATTAATAATCCAATCAGGTTGATGTTTTTTAATTTCTTGTAAAACATCTTGTTCAGATTCAATGTAAATAGAGCTTATACCTGATCCTTTTAAAGATTGGTTAAATTGGTTTCCTAAATAGCCATTGCCGAAAATTAAATATTTCATGTTTTAAATAAAAAAATTTAGACTCTCTTAATTCATTTTTTAGAGAGATTAAAATTATTTAGCTATCCAGCCTCCGTCAACAACTAAAACTTCGCCGTTAACAAAATCTGATTCACTGGAAGCCAAGTAAACTGCGGCCATGGCAATATCTTTTGGCTCGCCCAAGCGGGGATAAAGAGTAGAACTTTCTAAAAATTGCTTTGTGGCAGGGTCATCCAGCATATCTTTAGTCATAGCTGTTTTGATTACGCCCGGAGCAATACAATTGACATTAATTTTCTTTGGAGCATATTCTAAAGCCATTTCTCGAGTTAAAGCAATGATACCGCCTTTTGAAGCACAATAAGCGCTAATCTGGTCAAAACCAACTAAACCGGCAATTGAAGTAATGTTTATAATTTTACCGCTACCTTGTTTGAGCATTTCAGGAATTACTTTTTTAGAGCCTAAAAAAATGCTTTTAAGGTTAACATCTAAAACAGCATCCCAATCCTGTTCAGATGTTTGGTGAAGAGGGCCGAATTTGACAATACCGGCATTATTAACAAGAATGTCAATTCTTTTAAATTTATCTAAACAGGTTTTTACCATTTCATCAATATCTTTAGCTTTACTAACATCTGTTTTAATAAAAACTGCTTCTCCGCCTTTTTTATGAATTTGTTCCACTGTTTCTTTTCCTCCTTGTTCTGACCAATCAGCCACAACTACTTTTGCTCCTTCTTTTACAAAAGCAAAAGCAATGCCTTGGCCAATGCCAGAACCGGCACCGGTGATAATTGCAACTTTGTTTTTTAAACGCATAAGATTAAATATTATTTTAATTAATGTTTCCTTCAACGAGTAAGTAGCTTAGTGACGAATTAAAGAATTATTTTTTTAACTTTAAACATTTTTCCATGTCCCGGAATTATATAATCAGCAATTCTTAAAATTTTTTCCCGGCTAATCTTTAATGCTTTTTTATCCTTAACATATGGATCTTTTAGTTTCATTAAGTTTTTTTTATCAATTTTTTGTTTTTGTTTATCTGCCCACCAAAAAACATCGGCAGCAATCGCCACTAATCCAAGCTTTTTGGTTTTCACTAAAACAGAACAGTGAAACATGTCGTGGCCAGGGGTTTTAATAATTTTTATATCCGTCCCTGGAACATAGCCATAATGTTCTTTTATCTTTCCGTCCCAAGAATAAATTTCACTTTGGTCTAAAATTTTAGCTTTGGCAAAGATACCAGTTAATAAAGAATGGTCTAAATGATAATGAGTTAAAATAACATAATCAATATCATTGGTTGATAGATTTTCTTTTTTTAAGGCGGTTAATAAACGCTTTCTATCTATACCTGGATCAACAATAATATTTTTATTTTTTGTTTTAATTAAAACAGCCGTTGACGACGCATATTCATCTCCATTTTTTTCTCTAGCATAACCTTTGATTAAGATTTTGATTTCAGTCATGGAATAGGATATTTAATTTAAAAATTTTTAAGTAATATTTTTGTAATGCCGCGGGAGAGACTTGAACTCTCAAGGGATTGCTCCCACTAGTCCCTGAAACTAGCGTGTTTACCGGTTTCACCACCGCGGCTTATTTTTATAAGAGAGACTCAACGATTTTGTACTTTCGCCTAAGACACGGAACATTGCTATCATAGTATAAATGTGAGAGTAATTTCAAAGATTCTTTTTTAGCGTAGGTTAATGAAAATTCTCTGATTTTATGCATTATGAAGCCATTTATACTTAGTAATTTTTTTGTTCGTTCTTGTAGCCACTGTAAATGTTTGAGGCTTGCTGAATGAAAATTAGTATAAACCCTTTGACTGTTAGGATAGACTTGGTCTTGAAATTTACGAACATATCCATCTCCATCCAAATGACCTCTGAGAAAATCAAAAAAATATTTATCGGGGATTTTTAAAACGCCGATTATTTTACTTTTATTAGGCATTAACCCTATGTTCAATAGCCATTTATATAGAACAACATTACCAAATTGAACATGGTAATACTTTTTCTTTGAATATCCGCTATTTTTAGTTCCTATTTTAACTTTTAATCCAAGACACTTTTTAAATGTTTTAATCAGCTGAATATCTTTTGAGGTAAAATCAAAATGCCTCCCATCTGGAGATAGACAGCCATCAGTAGTTATCAATCCAATGGCATAAGCAAATTCAGCTGTCCATCTGACCACATAATCTTTATTTTTTTGATTACCTCTCATGTTTTTATTATAGCCAAGGATTCGCTATTCCGCCACCGCGGCTTATAATTAAAATGTTTTTTAATTTCAAGGTTCTGCGAAGCAGGTTCTTATTTTCTGACTCTGTTTAAAATTTTAACAACTCCTTTATTGGCATTGACTTCAACTAAATCGCCATCTTTTAAAACCTTAGTAGCGATTTTAGTGCCAATAATACAAGGTTTATTCGTTTCTCTGGCTACTATGGCGGCATGGCAAGTAATGCCACCCTCATTGGTAATAAAAGCTGAAGCTAATTTCATAGCTGGAATAAATTCCACTGTGGTCATTTTAGCAACTAATATATTATCTTTTTTTACTTTAGGAATATCTTTGGCTATTAAAACTATTTTAACCCGGCCTTTAATCATTCCTGAACAAGCAATTTCCCCTTTAAATTCCTTAATTGTTTTTTTCTTAATTATTTGTTTTCTTTTTTTAGGAGCAAGAATAGAAAAATGTTTTTTTATAAAATCACTTTCTTCTGGAGTACAAAAGCGAATCTCTCCACTAGAAGATAGCATACAGAAATTTTTTTTTCTTGAATTGACTTTTTTCCTTACTTCATTAAAATTAGGCTTTTTAAAAGATTCAACAATCTCATCAGGAGTTAAAAAAGAAATCTCTTGCCAGTTTTTTAAGCCAATTTTTTTAGCTGCTTTATTCAAAAATGGCCGTATCTTTAAATTAGCCTGACAAAAAATACTTTTCCGATATTCATTTAAAAACGTCCCTACTTGAAGAATGTTTACATAATCAACAATAGTTTGATTAGATTTAATTTTATTAAACAATTTATTTCTCTCTTCTATATTGTTTTTATATATAAGTTGTAATTGTCTTATTCTTTGTTTGCAATCTATATTTTTTACTAACTTTTTTAATTGTTTAAGGAAAAAGTCTTTGTCCCAAGGTTTATCAACAAAATTTACTGGTATTGAGCCAAATTCTTCAATGTGTTTTTCTAAAGGTTGCCTAAAGCATTTGGTTTTTATTAATTTATCTAAAGCTTTTTTTTCTGATTTTAATTTTTGCTGGACTTTTGCCCCAATTTTTAAAAGAGATAATTCTTCTTGTTTCATTGGACTGGATTCATCTGGAAAGGTTAAAAGAGCAATTGCTTTTTCTATGTCTCTTTTATTTCTAAGTTTTAACTCTTTTTTTAACTCTTTTTCTAAAGGAAGAGGGAATATTCGGCCAATAAAAGTGGTTATTGGTAAACCAGGGGTTAATTTAAAATAAGATTTACAAAATAAAGAAAAGTTTTTTATAGATTTATCTATAGAAATAAATTTATCTTTATAGATTTTGTCAACGACCTTAATTAGGGCTGTTCCTATTTTGAAGTAAGTTGTTTTTAATTTTTTGTAATAATTCTTGTCTTGTTTTATTTTTTTTAATATTGTTTTATAAAACAAATTTTTTGACTCCTTGTTATAAAAAAGAGATATATGGGTACCATAGCCAATATCTAACTCTTTTCTATAAATATTTAAACCATATAGATGAAAGTTCTCATCTCCTTTACTAAGCATCCATTTTTGTAATAAAGACATATTGCGGGTGACCAATAAATACCAATTTTGTGGATTTAAAATTTTTTTTATTTTCTCTTCCATACTCTTTTTGTTTTAATGTACCAGCCTTCAATATCAATAAAACGGTCAGAAGGGTGGGCGATTCGATTAATTTTGATGCCTTTTATTTTTTGGTTAACTAAATAGCCATAAGTTGTGTTATAAAGGAAAATGGCCGGAATATTGTCAGCAATTATTTCTTGAAATTCCTTGTAATATTCTTTCTTTTTTTCCTGGTCCTGAGTTAAGGTAGCTTTTTCTAATAGTTCATCACTTCGCCTATAACTAAACCCAGTTAAGTTAAATCCAGGAGAATCACTTTGAGAAGAGTGCCAGAGAGGGTAAGGATCAAGATTAAAGTTTTCTAAAACTCCATAAAGAAAAGCTTGAAAGCTGCGATTTTTAATAATTTCTTTAATTTGTTCGGGGGGGATAATAATTAGTTTAACCCTTAAACCAATGCTTTGCCAAGATTTTTGAATTAAATGAGCAATATCAACAAAATCTTCTTGATTAACCGTGGTTAAACTTATTTCTAAAACTTTTTTATTTTTTTCATAAAAACCTTGTGCATTTTTTCTCCAGCCGGCTGTGGCTAAAACTTCTTCAGCTGACTCTGGATTATAATCATATTTTTTAATATCAGGGTTGAAAAAGACAGAATAAGGAAGAATAGGGCCGTTAATAATTAATCCTTGTTGATTAAGAGTCTGAGTAAAAATATTTTGTTTAGAAGTTAAATGAGCCAAGGTTTGTCTAACTGATTTTTCTCTTAAAAAATTGGTTTCTTCTTCTTCAGGCAAGCCTGCCTGCGCAGGCAGGCGAAGGTTAAAGAAAATTCCAGTGTAATAAGGGAAATTAAGTTGATAATATTTTAAGTTTTTAATTTCAAATAGTTTTTCTTGCATTTGTTTAGGTGAACAAATTAGGCCGTTTACTTCACCTGCTTTTAAACCTTGGGTGGCCTGGGTAAAATCATCATAAAAATGAAAACTAATTTGTTTAATTAATGGGCCGGGATTATAATATTCTTTATTTGCTTCCAGGCTGTAAAATCTGATTTGGCCTGATTCATCTTTACCTAAAGATACAAATTTAAAAGGTCCGCTGCCAATTGGTTTTAAATTATATTCAGATTGGACAAATTTTTCTTGTTCAAGGTCTTGCCAAATATGTTTAGGAATAATCCCCAATGTTAGAGCAGACCAGAAGCTAAGAGAAGGTTTTTCCAAGCTAATTTCAAAACAGTTTTCATCAATTTGATTGATTTGAGCATTTTTTATTCTCTCTAAAAGAGGATTTTTAAACCTATTATTTTGAATTAAAGAAAAAGTGAAAAGAACATCGTCAAGTTCTAATTTTTCCCCATCGTGCCAATAAATATTTTCTTTTAAGCAAAATACTTGTCTTTGTTGATCAGATTCTAATGAGAATTCTTCAACTAAGTCAGGGACAAGATTAAAGTTAGTATCATATTTTAAAAGACTAGAAAAGACTAAATGGTTTAAGCTAAGATCAAGGTCATCAACCGCTAAAACGGGATTGATAAATTTTGGATTACCAATTAAGCCTTCGCGGTATTCTCCGCCAAATTTAGGAATTATTTTTGAATGAGCAAAATAAAGACGACCACTTAAGAAAACCAAGCAGACAAAAATGATTATTAGAAGAATAGTAATTGTCTTTTTTTCCTGAGAAGAAAGAAGTTGCCCAATATATTTTATTTGTCTAATACTGGGAAGTTTTCCTCTCTGGTTTTGTTTTTCTTTTTTGGGTCGCAATTTATGTTGTTCAAACCCCGCACCTTTCAGCGATAAAAATGCTCTTCGTATTTTTAAAAAAAATGCATCGCTGAAAAGGTGCGGGGTAAACCATTTTTTAAGTGATGGTAACATAATTTAATTATTGAACAATAATCAAGCGAGCCAAACCTAAGGCAAGAAAGATAAATGCGAGTATAATTGTGGCTGTAAAAATAGTTTTTTCCAATCCTCTTTTAGTGTGATATCCTTCACCGCCACCGCCAAGAAGACCGCCTAATCCGCTTCCTCTTTGCTGTAAAAGAATACAGACAACTAAGAGAACAGCGACAACCATTTGAATAATACTTAATAAATTTGTCATATTAAAAATTTAGAATAATTAAGTTATTTTATCATATTTTGCTTATTTGAAAAGATTTTTGCGGCTAAATAAATGTTTTTAAGCAAATAAATTACAGTTAAAGGGCCAATGCCGCCAGGAACAGGGGAATGATAAGAGGTTTTATTTTTAACCAAAGGATCAATATCGCCGCAGGATTTTCCTTTTCCGCCCGAGGCGTCGCGTCCGCCTCTGGCGCGAGATCCGCCATTGGCGGAAACCCTAGAATAACCAACATCAATGAGAACGGCGTTTTTCTTAATCATGGCTGGTTTAATAATATGAGGTTTGCCCAGAACCGTAATTAAAACATCTGCTTTTTGCATTTCTTTTATAGGAAGCTTGTCTTTAATATAAATTGTTTTTGGCTTAAGTGCTAGTTTTTTTAAAAGAGGTTCTAGTCCTTTAATAAAAAAAGGGTTTTTTCCTAAAATTAATACCTTCTTATTTTTTAATGGTTTTTTGCTTGTCTTAATTAATTTAATCACTCCTTGATGAATCGGAGGGATAAATTTTGATTCGTCTTTAAAAGCATCAACATCTTTTTTAGTGGATACGGCTTTTAATAGAGTTGGGGTATGGAGTTGTTTAGGAGTAGGGACTTGAACAATAATGCCATGGACTTTTTTGTCTTTGTTTAACTTATTAATTAATTCAAGGACTTTTTTTTGGCTAATGTTTTGGCGAAGAGCAAATTTTTTAAAATCAATTCCTATTTTTTTAGCCGCATTTTGTTTTAAACGCACATAAATTAAAGAACCAGGGTCTTTACCGATTAAAATAACAGCTAAGCAAGGTTTTAATTTATATTTTTTGATTTTTTTTTCAACCTGCTTGGCAACCTCTTTGCTTATTTTTCTGCCGTCTAAAATCATGAATTAAATTTTTAAATTAGGATAAAGCGGATAAGCTTTTGTTAATTGTTTAACCGTTTGACTAACTTTTTTCAATACTTGTTTATTGTCTATATTGTAAATTACTTGGGCGATTAATTGACCAATTAGTTTCATTTGTTTTTCTTTCATACCTCTAGTGGTAAGAGCTGGCGTGCCTAATCTGATACCAGATGGATTAAACGGAGTTCGAGGGTCATAAGGAATCATGTTTTTGTTAACATATATACCTACTTGTTCCAGGGCTTTTTCCGCTTGCTTGCCAGTAACATTGGTTTTAATTAAATCAACTAAGATTAAATGATTGTCAGTGCCATTGGAAATTAAATCTAGGCCATTTTGTTTTAAACTCTGGGCCAGGGTTTTGGCGTTTTTAACAATCTGGTGGACATATGTTTTAAAACTTGGTTTTGAAGCTTCTTTTAGGGCAACGGCAATGGCCGCAGTGGTGTGGTTGTGGGGCCCGCCCTGCATTCCCGGAAAAACAGTTTTATCAATAATTTGAGCGTATTTTTCTTTACAAAGAATCATTGCTCCTCTTGGCCCGCGCAATGTTTTGTGAGTCGTGGTGGTCACAATGTCAGTAAAAGGAAAAGGACTGGGATGAGCTTTACCAATAATCAAGCCGGCAATATGGGCAATGTCAGCCATGCTTAAAGCGCCAACCTTTTGAGCAATTTCATGAAACTTTTTGAATTTTATAATTCTGGGGTAAGCTGTTGCTCCAGAGATTATAATTTTGGGTTTGTATTTTTTGGCTAGTTTTTCAACTTGGTCATAATCAATTAAATGAGTTTTTTTATCAACTCCGTATTGAATAAAGTTAAATATTTTTCCCGAAAGATTAACTGGATGGCCATGGGTTAAATGACCGCCATGGGCCAAGTTCATACCCATAATTGTGTCGCCAGGTTCAAGAAAAGAAAAATATACTTCTAAATTAGCTGGTGAGCCAGAATATGGTTGGATATTAACGTGCTGGGCATTAAAAAGTTTTTTAGCCCGATCAATGGCCAATGATTCAATTTCATCAATAAATTGATTGCCCCCATAATATCTTTTGCCAGGATAACCTTCAGAATATTTATTAGTTAAAGGAGAACCTAAAGCCTTTAAAACAGCTTCAGAAACAAAGTTTTCTGAAGGAATTAATTCTAGGCCTTGTCTTTGACGATTAATCTCTTTTTGCAGAGATTTGGCAATTTGAGGATCTGTTTTTTTTAAACTCATATAATTATATTTATTATATGATTAAGAGGGTATTTTGTCAATTGGGATTGACAAAAACGTAAAAATCTGTTAAAATTTAAACAATTGAATTGAACCTTACAATTAAAAAAATGGAGGCAAAAATGTTAATTAGAAGAGCAGCCATTCAGGTAGTAAATCTTGACCTGTTTACTCAACAGGGAGTCCGCAGTCAGATTTTTAGTGGTAAAAAGACAAATCATTTTTTTGGACCAGGTTTTGAAATTCAGCCCGGACCAGTTTTGTTTTATTCCGACAAAGACAAAGACGTTTCTTTTATCGAGGTTTATATGGATGAGGTGAAAATGACGGATTCATGCGTTACAGTTAAATGGCATGAAATGGAATTTGAGTTTGCTGAAGTCACAGTTTAAATGAATGAATGGAGATTATTATGAAAAGGATTTTTGTCGTAATGCTTGTTTTTCTAGTTTTTTCATGTTTGATTATAGCTGGAGATCAAAGAAAGATTGTCTTTAATGTTGGTTATGCAGGGTTTAAAGATATCAATTCTGGTCCGACATTCGGTATTAATTTTGGCAAGCAGATAGATAATCGAGTAGCGATTGGTCTGGAAACAAACATTTTTAGAAAAAGCATGTATGATGAATCAGCAATTGCCGACACTTCTTACGCCAGTGGAATTTATCAGTCCACTTTGGAAACAGCAAAGGAAAGCCATCGAACAATTGTTCCTTTAGTAGGAACAATTGACATTGACATTGGTCATTTCCAAAACCGGCCCTTAAAGTATAAACTCGGTGGCGGATTCGGTTATCAGTTATTATTTGGCTCAAGTGTTAATTATCAAGGCCAAGGAATAACAGATAACAAGGCTTATGCCGGTTGGCTCTGGTTTTTAAAAACCGGACTGGAATATCAGATAAGCAGGACAACTAGCTTTATTTGGGAAGTTATTTATTCTTCCTCAAGAGTTTCCAGGGCCAGTGATATTGAAGCTGATTTGCCTACAGAAGACGTTGTCAATCTATCCGGTCTGGGAGCCAGGTTTGGTTTATCGCTAGCCCTTGACTGGCATTAAATTTTTTATTTTAAAAAGAGCCCTTTTATTAGGGCTCTTTCCTTTTTTGTTTTTTTTGCTAAAATAACTTATACTATTATTGTGGCCCTGTCGTCTAACGGTTAGGACGCATGGTTCCTTGCCCCGTATACAATTTACAAACTTTTATGCCGCCATCGTCTAGCGGTTAGGACACATGGTTCTCAGCCATGAAACCAGGGTTCGACTCCCTGTGGCGGTAAATTGTTATACGGGGTCAATCATGTAATAGGGGTTCAATTCCCCTCAGGGCTACTTTTTTATTTGACAAAAGAGGAAAAATACTATAATATAAAATTAATAAAACGTTATTTAAAATAAATTTAAACAAAGGAGGCTGTTTTGAAGAATATTAAAAAGTTGGAGTATGGTTTTAAAAGATTATACTATTTCAAGGTTCCGGATTTAAGTCCGATAAAAAGGATTAATGTTGTTGAGGCGGGCCAGTCTGTTTGTTTTGTTCGGGCGATTGACGTTGGATTAATTAGAGAAAAGTTTTGGGAAAAAGAAAACCACAAAGAGATTTTAGAAAATGTTGATTTAGCAGAGGTGCCTGAAAAAGAAGATTTCTTTTTTGCCTTTGATTATCAAATAATTTCTTCCGGAAGCAAAAAAGGAGTAGTAGTGTTAAATGATACTCTTTATTTGGAAGTTGAAATTATTCCTAATGAATGCTATTTTTATATCTGGATTCAGGAAACGGAAAAAATTCTTCATTTCAAAATCTATTAATCGGATTTTAATGGCTGGCTCAACTGAGCCAGCTTTTCATTTAATATTGTTTTAATTTTGATATTGACAAAAACGCGAAAATCTGTCATAATAAATGTACATTCATTAACAATTTAAGGAGGGATAAAAAATGACAGGACCAGTTATTTCTACTTTAGTGGGAGCTCTTTTTATCTTAGCTATTGCCTGTGGCAAGATGTTAATTAAAGATGGTAGCCCAGGTTCTTCAGTTATTGTTGGTTTTCTTGCTTGCGGCGGCTGTATTTTTCTTGATATTGTCGACCCATTTCCTAAAACTTGGGGGATAATAGTAGCGATTGATGTGGCAGTTGTCTTTTTTTTGACTTTAAGATCAGTTTGGGCAATTTTTCAGAAACCAATTGAATCCATCTGTTATTAACGACTAGTTGTCACTAAAAAGAGGGCCTTGGTTTATCCGGGCCCTTTTGAAACTCTTGTTTTTCCATTTTTTGCTACTTTATATCTTCTGTATTGACAAAAACGCAAAAATGTGCTTAAATAAATATAGATTCATTAACAATTTAAGGAGGAATAAAAATGACAATAGCCTATATCAGTTTGGTTATAGCAACGATTGTTATAGTATTTTCTCGTTTTACGTTAACATCTAAATTTGCCCATTCACTTAATTCTTTTTTTGGGTCAATGGCTCTTGTTGTCAGTATGATTGTTATTATTCTGGAAAAAATAAGCGGCTGGCATATTTTGATTGTTTTTACCTGGGCAATAATTATTTTTTTCCTAGGATGTGAATCTTTAAGAAAAATTGCAGAAGAAGAAAAAAAAGAAATAGACAAGAAGGGAGATCTGATATGTTAAGTAAGGGTATTACTTTGTTTGTCGTTTTTCTAATATCACGAGTTCTCAGTTTGGGGTTGTTAGCGCTAGCGGCATATTATTGTATTAATGGTAAAACCAAAAGCATTATTATTGTCGGGTTGATTTTTACTTTAATTATGACATTCGCAACCACAATTCACCGTTGGCAAATATTTGGATTCTGTATTTTCATCTTTATTATAGCTACTGTATTAACAGTGTTTGTAAAAAAAACTGGCATTGTCATAGGATGGAAATCTAGCCAACAAATTTTGGAAAAATAGTCAAATGCATTTAATTAGGGCTGACATAGTCAGCCCTTTTTTTCTTGTTTTTATTTCTATATTTTGTATAATATAATAACGTTGTTAAGATATATTAAATATAGTAGGATAAGATGGTAAATTAAATTTAAAATATGGCTATAGAAGTAAAAGAACAATCA
>JAHIMV010000046.1 GCA_018896315.1 Patescibacteria group bacterium
TCTTTTTTAATGTCCTCGACTCCCAAATCAATCGCCTCAAGCTGAAATTTTTCCAAATCATCAATCTTCAATCTGCAATCTGTAATTCTTAGGATTCCTCTTTTTTCAAACATCCAACAGACAGAATTCTGACCAGCCAAACTCCCCCCATGTTTATTAAAAATCCGTCGCAAGCTGGCCACGGTTCTATTTTTGTTATCAGTTAAAGCTTCAACAATAAATGAAGTTTTATCGGGACCGAATGCTTCATAAATCACTTCTTCAATCTGTCCGCCAGCTAATTCTCCGGTTCCTCTTTTGATTGCTCTTTCAATATTATCTTTTGGTAAATTAGCTTTTTTTGCGTTTTCAATAGCTAAACGTAATTTAAAATTACTGTCTAAATCTCCACCGCCTTCTCGCGCGGCAATAGTAATCACATTGCCTAATTTTGTAAACATAGTCCCTCTCTTAGCATCAAGAGCTCCTTTAGAATGTTTTAATTTTGACCATTTACTATGCCCGCTCATAAAAAATTCAAAAATTAAAAATTAAAATGTAAAATTTAGGTATCAAAATTTTCCAAAGAAAATTTTTGATGATCGTATTTTATTTATTTTTTAACTCTAGTAGTAAAACAAAACTGAAGAGTGAGGGACTCATTTCGAAAATGCAAAAACATTTTATCACTAAAGGGTGAGGGGTTATTCTTATCATATCAAATCTAATCCATTTATACAATAGACAGTCTTTGACTTTTATGTTAAATTGTTAATATATTGTTAAATTAATATTTATAAGAACCTGGCTTCGCCAGAACCTTGAAATTAAATATTCATTGTATAAACAGTAAAGTAATTTAATTATGAGCTTTCTTGATAATATTAAACAAATTCAAAAATTAGATAAATCTAATATGTCTGATTTTATTGCTGATTTACCAGAAAAATGCTTAGAGGCCTATACTTTAGCCCAAAAAATCGTCTTACCTCAAGACTATGAAGACGCGAACATTGAAAATGTTGTTATTTGTGGTATGGGCGGTTCGGCAATTGGTGGAGAATTAGCTGAAAACATCATTGCTGATCAGCTTGAAAAATCTATTATTGTTATTCGAGACTGGAACCCCCCTAAAATGATTAATAAAAATAGTTTAGTCTTCTTGGTGAGCTATTCGGGCAATACTAAGGAAATATTATCTTGCGCAGAAATAACCCTTCAAGCAAAAGCTAAAATTTTTATTATTACTCAAGGCGGAGAATTAAAAAAATTTGCCCAAAAAAATAAATTGCCTATTTTTAGTTTTCAATATAAAGCGCCCCCCAGAGCCAGTTTAAGTTATCTTTTAATGCCCGTTTTGGTTGTTTTAGAAAAAAGTAAACTTGTTAACCTTAAAAAACTACAAATACCACACAATTTAAAAATATTAAAAGATTTTAACCAGCTCTTTTATCCTCAAACGCCAAATGAGAAAAATATTGCCAAACACTTAGCTTACTTTGTATTTGACCATCTGCCTATTATTATTGCCCCGACAAGTCTTTCTGGAGTAGCCAGGCGTTGGAAAACACAATTTGCTGAAAATGGCAAAAATTTTTCTTTTTTTAATACTGAACCAGAAATTTTCCATAATTTTGTTGAAAGCAGGTTTCCACAACGTTTAAAAGATGATTTTGTTTTTTTAATTTTAGAAAATCTTAAAAAACAAACAAAATCTAAAAAATCTTTAAGAGAATTTGAAAAACTTTTAGAGAAACAATGTATTTATTGGCAAAAAATTCCTCAATTTGGCAAAAATATTTTTACTCAGATACTTTCTTTAGTTTTACTCGGTGATTGGATTAGTTTTTATTTAGCCATACTCAATCAAGTGGACCCTACGCCTATACAGCAAATTGAAGCAATAAAAAGAGGCTCAAAAAATGAAAGAGTTTAATTTGATTAAAGAAAGAGAGAGAAGAATAATCCAGAGGTTTTTATCAGTAAAAAATTTTAAGATTCCTCCTCTGCCAAATTATTTAAATAATAAGATTGTTCAACATTGGGAACAATTAAATTTTAATATACACTATATTCCAAAAATTACCCTTAAACAAGATTTAGTTTTGCCTTTATGGAAAGACAAACCGAATAAAATCTTTTATAAAAAAATACAAGAAGGAAAAATTAGTCCAAAAGCACTAAATCTCTCTGGGCAGTGGATATTAATTGACTCAAGAGATAAACCTGAAAAAAAAATGCCCTGGATAACCAGCGAAAACGTTCATATATTGAAAAAAGTGGGCATTAATCTTGAAAAATATCTAAAGCAGAAAAAAACGCAAATTCATAAAAACGAATATCTGCATACTGTTTTAAACAAACATGGGTTTAGTTCTAGATTTTGCCTGTCTATTAATGATATAAACAGGCTTAAACCATTTATCTTGCGTGTTTTAAAAATCAAAGACAAGACAGTTAGACTGCCTTATTTTATAGAATATAATTATTTAGGAAACGCTATTTATAAACAATGGGCAACAACTAAAACATGGGAATGGTTTGAAGATATATTTGACAATAACCAGCATTTAGCAGGAGGGTATGATTCTGTTGGCGCTATAGGCTGGGACCCTATAGATTATTGGAGTACAATATTAACCTTCAGACCTGTAATAGTTTTATGAAATCAAAATGAAAGTATGGTTTTTTACTAATGAAAAATTAAACTCTTTTCTGAAAAATTTATTTACTATTAATAAATTAAACTTAAAAAAAGTTTTTGCCATTGCTAGTGGAGGCGACTTTGCATTCAATATAATCTCGTTATCAAGTCTTGACGAAATTAATATCTGTGACATACGCCCTACAATAACTTCAACGATTAACATTAAAAGGGCTTTATTTAAAAATTTTAACAGACTGGAAATAATAAAAATTCTTTCAGATGTTAAAAGTATCAACAAAAATAAAATTTATAAAAAAATAAGTAAACGCCTGAAACAAACAAATAAACATATATTTGATAACTGCAAAGAAAACAATTTTTTAAAATGTCTAAAAAAGAGTAAAATTTGGTACAATGACAGTTTTTGGCAAATAAAAGACATAAATAATTATCTTTTTTATTTGGCGAACCAAAAAAACTTTGAACAATTATATAACAACTTAGACAAAATAAAACTTTACAACAATAATATTACTGAGGCATTGTTATTATTTGAAAATAACAATTATGACCTAATTTATGTTTCTAATATTTTCGATGGCAGAACTTATTGTGAAAATGAAGAATTATGTTTAAATACAATTAAAAACAAACTTAAAAAAAACGCATATTTACTGGTCTCTACTTTTTCTAATACCAAAAAAGTAAAAAATTTGATTAAAAATCATGGATTTGAATTATGTAAAGAAGAATTAAATAAATCTAATTTCTTAGATTCTTTTAAGCCGTCTTACTCTTTTTCTTTTTTACTGTTCAGAAATACCAAGCTGAAAACCAAAGAATCAATTTAACAAATAAACAGCTTAACAGCTAAACATGAAAAAATATAAAAATAAAAATTTCTTTTATGAACAGATAAGACGAAGCGCTATACTTTGGCGAACGATAAAATCAATCAAATGAAAATTGTTAAATTGTTTAATTGTTTAATTGTTAGAATGAGAAACTGGTCATGGTTAAGCTATTTTCTTATTTTTTCCATAGGTTTTATCGTTTTTCTTTATCTTCTTGTTCCCCCAGGAATTCTTTGTCCAGACAGTTTTTATCACACTAAGATGGCTTTGATGATAAAGGAACAAGGCCTGATTCAAGACTTTCCCTGGACTCAGTTTACCACTTATAAAGACCTGTTTGTTGATCATCATTTTGTCTATCATTTATTTTTAATTCCCTTTCTTAGTTTGCCCACTCCAGACAATTTAGATATTTTTTCAGCAGAACTTGACCCTTTAATTAAGGCTAAGCTGGGGACTGCATTTTTTGCTGCCCTAGTTTTTTTGTTTATTTATTGGCTTTGTCGACGTTTAAAAATAAAATTGCCTTTTGTCTGGACTTTATCTGGATTTTTGGTTTCTTATTTTATCCTTCGCCTTTCCCTTATCAGAGCTCCAGCCTTGTCTTTAATTCTTCTCATTCTTGGCTTCTATCTGGTTTTAAAAAAGAAGTATTTAGGACTATTCTTTGTTTGTTTCTTTTACGTTTGGACTCACGGCACCTGGCCCTTAATACTTGTAACAGTTATTTTGTACTGTTTTGCAAACGCTACTAAAAAAATGGTTGATAAGTGGATAGAAATACAAAATCAAATATCAAAAATCAAAAATCAAAATTACAAATCAAAAATTAAAAATTTTACATTTTACATTGTCATTTTGCATCTTGCCTTTTACATTTTGCATTTTACGCGCTCTTTCTTTAATAAGAGTAATCTGAAACTCATCTTCACCTGTATGTTAGGTCTATCTCTTGGCCTAGTGATTAATCCCTACTTTCCAAAGACACTGCCATTTTATTGGTTTCAAACAATAAAAATCGGCGTTTTAAATTACCAAGACAAAATTGCTGTAGGAGCTGAATGGTATTCTCCTGATCCTATGATGCTCTTCTTTAGTATTCTGCCAATTCTTATTCCATGGTTAATCTCTTTAGCTTGGTTTATTACTAACAAAAAAAACCAAAAATCCTCATCCTGGTTTTTTCTTTTTGTTTCCAGTTTTTTTCTTCTCTATACATTAAAAGCAAGGCGCAATGTTGAATATTTTATTCCTTCAGCCATTTTTTTAAATGGACTTATTTTTACTCAAATAGCAAAAAAAATAAGCTGGATAAATCTCAAAAAACGTTTAAAAAAGTGTTTTCAAGGACCAAATAATATTTTCTATTTTATGACCACGATTATTTTAAGCGTTTTACTAATCTTCTTTATTGGATTTTATCTTAATTTTAGTATTAAAAATCTTTTTCAATCTTATACTAGTGAATCTCGTAGTTTAAATTCTTTACAAATGGCTAGTCACTGGCTAAAGACTAATACTCAGCCAAAAGAAATCATTTTTCAAAGCAATTGGGCAATTTTTCCTCATTTATTCTATTTTAATACTCAAAATTATTATATTAATGGTTTAGATCAAACCTTTATGTATGAAAAGGATAAAGAACTTTATCAAGACTGGTTAGATTTAGTTTCTTATCATGTTGATCCAAATCAAACGGCTCAAATCTTAAAAGAAAAATTCAAGGCTTCTTATGTTCTGATTGACAAAAATGATGAACGATTTGCTAAACTAATAAAAAAATCAAAATTTTTAAAACAAGTTTACATAGATAATCAAGCCATTATTTACCAAATAGATTTTAACTATGTCCACTAAAACTCCTGACTATAAAATCATTGCTGTTCTTCCTGCTTACAATGCAGAAAAAACATTAAAAAAGACTGTAAATGATATTGATCAAAATTGGGTTGATGAAATTATTTTAGTTGATGATGCTAGTCAAGATAATACTTTAAAATTAAGCAGAAAACTTGGATTAAAAACATTTAAACACAATAAAAATATAGGGTATGGAGGAAATCAAAAAACTTGTTATGAACAAGCCTTGAAATTAAACGCTGATATTATAATTATGGTTCACCCTGATCACCAATATGATCCTACTTATATTCCTCAAATTATTCTCCCTATTATTCGGGGTAAGGCCGACGCAGTCTTTGGCTCGCGAATGATGGTTAAAGGATGGGCATTAGAAGGAGGAATGCCTTTATGGAAATATTTAGCTAATATCTTCTTAACCAAGATAGAAAATCTTTTTTTGGGATTAAAACTTACTGAA
>JAHIMV010000047.1 GCA_018896315.1 Patescibacteria group bacterium
ATAAATAGTCAGATATTTCCCTTTAGCTAAATTTATTCTCGCTTGTTGTAACCGTCTTTTCTGAGAAGCGGTCAATATTAATTCTTCACTCTCTTCCAAGCGATAACGCAAAAACTCCTCGTATTCTCTGCGAGGAATAATCACCAAATCGCCTTTTTTCATTAAATCTCTTGGAATAGTAATGGTAGTCATATTTTTATTTTATCACAAATAAAAATCAAAAGTCAAATGAGAAAATTGAGTTGAAAGGGGTTGGCGCTCTAAACTTTGAACTTTGTTAATCAACCTCGGGCGTTGGTTATCTTTTGTTTTTCCTTATCTATAAATATCGTGAGTATCTATATCATAATAAATCACCTCGTTATTTTTAAGAAAACGAAATAAAACTCGAAAATTATCGTTAATATAAAAAGACCAAAAGGCGGAAAGTTCGCCTTTTAATTTATGAGTATTAAGACCGGGGTGGAAAGGATTATTCTCAAAAATTAGATTTCAAAAAGTCTTTAAAACTGCGGGTTCTTCCTTTCCGCAGAGCCAATTCGCCCTCTACGATTGCTTTTATTGCCAATCTCAACTCCGTATTTTCTTTAGAGATCTTCTCAAAACTCTTTCTGTCTATTATTAACAAATCATCTTTTATTAACTTCTTGGGAATAGTAATAGTGGTCATATTCCTATCCTATCATAGCCAAATTAAAAATCAAATAAAATTGGAAAACAGAGTTGACCCCAATTTTCCCCCAATTTTCTATTAAGGAAAATACCTATAAATATCTTTGCGATGTTTCGCTCTCATAAAAATAATCTGGCTATTCTCTTTCTTAAAACCAATACGATATTCTTTTAATTTTATTCTGTAGAAATTTTTAAAACCTTTAATTGGCTTTATCTCAAATTCTTTAAATTCCCGTAAATCTTTAATTGAAGGGAAAATTATCAAACAAACTCTTCTGATTTCATTTTTAATTTCTTCAGGAAGTTTCTTAAAATCTTTAATAAAACTTGGCTTAAAGAAAATTTCCATTAACGAATAAGTTTTTTGGCTTTTTCTAAAGGAATATTTTTTTCTTTTTCGGTCAAATGCATTAAATAACCTAAATATCGATCTTCAATCAATTCTATCAATTCATCTAAAATAGAAGCTTTAATTTTTAATTCTCCAAGCTTTTCATCCGAGGGTTTTTTTTGAATTTTTATTTCTGTTGTAGTAGTCATATATTTATCTTATCACAAGCAAAAATTAAAAGTCAAATATTTAAGAAAAAATAGAGTTGACCCCAATTACCAGGGGTCGGGTCTCTATAGATTCTAGAATTTATAATAATTTAGAAAATTCTTCCGAAGTAATTTTAATTTCCCTGAGGATTTGTCGCAGAAGACCGCGACCGATATCTTCACCGCCCTGCCTCGGCACAAGAGTTACTCTACCATCTGAATGTTTAAAAAATATATGCGAACCCTTAGTTCGCACTTCAAAAAATCCAAAAACTTTTAAAACCCGGATAATGTCTTTTGCCTTTAACATCGGCATTCGACCGCTCATACTTTAATCACTTCCAAACCAACAAAAGTTGGTTCATAAGAGAAATCCTGAATACTCTTGCGGTATCGAATATCAGTTTTTGCCACTTCGAGACAAAGCAAAATAGCTTCCCGAATTCTTTTATTAAGTTCAGTAAGAGTTTTAGCCTGGGTATGACAGCCGGGTAAAGCTGGAACTGAACCCACGAAATAACCATCCTCGTCCTGTTCAATAATAATTTTAAATTGTTGTAATTTCTTTGCCATATAATTTATCTTACGATATTAAAATTCAGAAATTAATACCATTTAGAATTCGTCAATGCACCCTCCCTGTTTTTCTTTTTGCGAGAACCTTTTTCGTTTCATTATTTTTGGGAAAAAAATAGAGTTGACCCCATTTTACATTAGTCGCCGAAATCGGAGCATAAAGCCCGGCCGTTGGCAATGCTGGTAGCGCAAGTGCTGGCGGCGCCAGCTGAAGTCCAATAACCGAGGCAAACAGCAGAACTAACTACTGTCTGGCAAAGCGCGGTGCCGGTGCGGCCGGTGCTATCTCCGACTGCTGGAAACAAATCAACACTACCGGCAGATCCAGCGGTTTTTTTGAGCCGAAAGGCATTTTGAGATGCTGACGCAACCTCCAGTTTTGCCTCTGGCCCCGTCGTCCCTATGCCGACGTTGCCGGTGTTAGTAGTAATCAAAGTTGGGATAGTATTCAATATATAATCCGTCCGAAGGAATACATTGTATTTCGCAGGACTAGATGCTTTTCTATCGAAACAGACAGGCCCTACATCGTTATTTGTAAAAGAGGGGGTAGCGCAATCTGGATAAGGTGAGGTATCACAGACACAATCACTCCCATCTTTAGAAGTGGTTTCACTTATATACGTATATACAGCTTTGCCAGTTGCCTTTCTAACTGCAAAAGTATCTTTAACTGTTAATCTTTCCGTTGGATTTAAAGTATCAATTCCAATATTGCCCTTAAAGAAAGCACCGCCCATCGTATTTAATCCAAAAACGTCTTGATTATATATTGAGCCTCCATGTTGGAAATTTGAAGCGGCTTTAATAAAAAAAGTATCTGCACCTCCATATCTAATTGTATTGAATTTTAGTGAAGGTGAATTCGCTTCACTCCATGTTGTATAAACTTCCAACTTTGC
>JAHIMV010000048.1 GCA_018896315.1 Patescibacteria group bacterium
CTAATTTTTTCTTTAACAACTTCTTTGTTTATCTTCCTAGTGATAATCTCTAATTCCTTAATTCTTTTTAAGGTTGTTTGATATATATAATTAAGGTATTTTTCATTATTACAAGCTTTTTTTAAAGCCTTAAGTATTTTCTTTTTCTGAATTTTTTTAATATAGCCTTTGCTAGTGGAAGTAAAAAGATAATCTGTTCTGCCTACCAATAGATTAATTTCCTGTTTAAAATTATTAAAACATGACCGGCACCAAAGATCGGCCATAATAATTGGATGAGAGTTCCTTTGTTGAAACTCAATTTCCCAATTTTTTAAATTTACAATTTTATTTAACAGCTTCATAATCTAATTTCCTTCTAATTTTAAAACTACAATTTCTTTTTTAGTTCAATTTTTGCTTGTTCAAGAATCTTCTTCTGCTCTGCTAGTAAATTTTTTCCAGCGCGGTTGATATAGAAATTAAGCATGGACATTGCAGATTGAAGTGGTTTTGCCTTACGACGCTGGCTTATTTCTGCTGATCGCATTAATGATCTAGCAATATTCTTGGGATTTTTCCATGTAAATACGCCTTGCTCCAAATCTAAAGCATTACTGTATTTTGTTATTTTATCCGACCAATATTTGGCTTTTTTGTTTTCTTGTCTCATGTTCTTAAGAAAATAGTAGGATTTTAGCAGGTTTAGCAGGGCTATCCTGTCTCTCAATTAAATTTTCAGGGTTTTATTCTCTAACCAGGTTCAACCTGTATTTTTATAACCTAATTTCTTTTTCATATTTTTATTTCTTCACGATAGTAATTATTCCTTTATTAGCATCTACTTTCACATAATCACCGTGCATTAGTATTTTTGTAGCATTACCAGTTCCAACAAGACAAGGCTTCTTCATCTCGCGAGCCACAATAGCAGCATGACTTATTATTCCTCCTTCATTAGTAACAAAACCAACTGCCTTCTGCATCGCCGGTAAATAATTTGGATGAGTTGTATTAGCCACTAAAATATCTCCTTTTTGCACATGCTTAATATCATGATAACTTTTAACAATTTTAACCATACCCTTCACAATACCTGGTTGGGCTATCTTCCCCCTGACAATTTTACCTTGTTTTCTCTGATTAATTTGTTTGGCAATTGAATAATATTTCTCTTTAATTTTCTTATCTAATACTTGCATCTTTAAACCTTGCTTGGCTATGGTAATAACACAACCATTTTTTCTTTGTTTAATTGCTTTTCTATTAACAGATTTTTTCTTCAAAAAAGTTTCAATCTCATCAAGGGTTAAATAACCAACATCGTTACGGGGTATTTCAAATTTTTCCGCAATCTTATCAAACAAAAAAGACCATTGAAAAACTTGAAACCTACGAACATCATCTCTCCAGTCTTTAAAAAATATTATATATGGCGCCAAATCTAAAAAAATTTTTTCTTGGGTATTAGGTTTTAATAAATCTAATATTTTTTTAGACGAAAAAGCATTCAATTTTTTCTTTTGCTTAGGAACTTTTATGCTATTGACCCAATCTTCGGTAATAGGTTTGTGCCAAATTGCACTGAAACTCCTTAAAAATTGATATTCATCAACTAATTTTTTAGGGTTTACTCCTAACGCCAGTTTTTCTTGTAATTCAATAAGAGCTGTTTTTTTCCATGATTTATAAACAGTATATAAAATTTTCTCTGTCTGACTTTTAAATTTATTTCGTGAAATCATTTCGTTAAGTATATCTTCAAAATCCCTTTGCCAACTTTCAATACCAAGCCAAGAAATAATACTATAAATATAATTAATCTCTTCAAAATTTTTTCTAAAATCTTTAAAAGCAAAAATCAAATTTTCATAAGTAAAATTTTTAGACAATTCTTTCTCCCACTTAGAAGTATTCTCTTTAATTTCGTTTAAAATTTTTCTACCTCTTTGATGATGTTTTTCTATTTTTTTCCGAGTATTAAAATATTTTTGAAAAGAAAACTTTTCTATCGATTCTGGATTAACCCCAATATAGTGGGCAAACTTCTTTTCCTTTAAAATAGTAAAGAAAACTTCTTCTTGCTTTTTTGTTGCTTGCCAAATAATATCATAAAAGGCGATATCGATTTGGGAAAGAGTTGTAATATCAACTCCGTCACGAGAAAGCAACTTATACCACTTTGATTTATCTTTATTAATTTGGTTAAAATTAATACTTTTATTTAGTTTTACCATATAATTTATTATGTCTTACAAGCCTTCTATTGTTTTTTTTCAATTAAGTTTTCAACTATATTATAACCTAATTTCTTTTTCCAACCACCCTATCTTAGAATGCTTTCTTTTCCAAAAAATATCTTCCCAGATATAGTGAATGGCTAATTTCTTGTATTTCCCCCACATTTCCGTTCTTTTAAATATCTTTTCTACAGAAACCATCTTTTTATTAAACAATAACTTAGATAATATCTTTTGCTCCCAAGGAGGAATACAAGAAAAATAATCATATCTATAAAAATCTTCAAAAAGCACATTTTCTATTGAAGC
>JAHIMV010000049.1 GCA_018896315.1 Patescibacteria group bacterium
AGGAGTTGTTATAGTTGAGCCGGGTATTTTAGGAAAGCAGTTTTTTTATATTAATGGCATTCAGATTTATTCCTATTACAAGGATTTTCCTGAATTAGCAATTGGTGATGAGATTTCAATTAAGGGCATTATTTCTCAATCACGAGGAGAAAAAAGAATTAAAACTAAAACGCGAGAGGATATCAGGATTTTAAATCGCGGTTTGGCCATTGAACCGGTCAGTCTGTTGACATCGGATGTCAACAGACAAGAATTGGTTGCCAGGCTGGTGAGAATAAAAGGACAGGTAATTGAAAAAACAGGACAAAGAATATTTGTTGACCCTGTTAAATCCGACGAAGTCGGAATTTCGCCGGAAGCGAAATTATTTAACAGGGTTGATGACGATACAGGAGAAATAATAGTTTATATTAAACAGTATACTTTAATTGATAAATCAAGAATTAAAGAGGGGGACCAAGTTGAAATAACAGGAATTTTAAGCCAAAACAATGATGAATTATGGCTTTTGCCGCGCTCTAATCAAGACATTCAAGTTATTCAAAATCAGAAAATAGAAGAAGTAGAATCATTAAATTACCAAATACTAGCCAGTAGTGCAGAGCTAAGAGATTTTAACAAGTTAGCGCCTTATTTTATCATTAGCGCTATTATTTTAGCAATCATTTTTATAATCCTGTTATTTTTGTATAAAAGGTCTTGACTAAGACTAATTTTTTAAATATAATATATATATTCTTTTATATAATTAAATCAATAAAATGGAAAAAACTCTTGAAGAACTTAAAAAACAGAGAGAAAAATATCGTCACCAATCTTTTGTGATTATGTTAGAAGTAGGGGTGATTATTGCAATTCCTGCGGCCGTTGCGTTTTTTTTAGGGAAGTATTTAGACCAACAGAATCCAGGGGAAAAAACCTATACATTAATATTACTCTTAATTGCTTTTATTATTTCTTGGGTTTTAATTATTCTTAAATATATCCGTTTTGACAAAAAGGTAAAAAGAACTGACGATTTAATTAAAGAATTAAAAGATAAAGATAAAAAGGAACAAAATGAATCTAATCCAAATTCAAGCAGAAAGACCTAGTGTTGCGCCAGATATAATTTTTAAAATAAAGAGTTTTCCTGTAAGCAGTTCTTTATTAATGATTTTGCTAATTTTAGCGATTATTATTTTTGTTTGCATTTTAATAAAGAAAAAATTTAGAATTATTCCTCAACGCTTCCAAAGTATTTTGGAAGTTTTTTATGAAGCAATGTATAATTTAGTAGAACAGATAACTGGAGAAAAAAAACATACTCAAAAATTATTTCCTTTAATTGCTTCCTTGTTTATTTTTATAGGTCTTTCTAATTTGTTAGGAATTTTAATTCCATTCTTGGGTAGTTTTACTTATGCAGGAAAGCCTATTTTTAGTACACCCACAGCTGATTTTAACACCACATTATCTTTAGCTCTTGCCATGGTTTTAATGATTCAGGTGGTAGCTATAAGGAAAAAGGGGGCTTTCAAACACTTGTCAAATTATTTTAAATTTTCAGAAGTTATTCAAGGTTTTAAACAGGGAATCAAGGCAGGATTATTGAGTATTATAAATTTTTTCATTGGTTTATTGGACATTGTTTCAGAAATTGCCCGGGTTATTTCTTTATCTATGCGTTTATTTGGAAATATGTTTGCCGGAGAAATGTTAGCGATTGTTATTCTTGGCTTTTTAGCTTATGGCTTGCCAGCGGTTTGGATGACCATGAGTCTTTTGGTTGGCGCAATTCAAGCTATGGTTTTTGGCTCGTTAACAGCCGCTTATTATATGCTTTCTACTGTTGAACAAGAAAATTAATAAATAAATTAATTAATAATTAACTAAAAATTTATGGAAATTGAAGCAGCGCGTTTAATTGCTAAAGGAATCGCTACTATCGCCATGGCCGGTTCTGGCATTGGTGAAGGTTATTTAATTGGCAAAGCTTTAGAGGCTATTGGTCGTAATCCAGAAATGGAGGGGAGTATTTTCAGCAAGATGATTATTGGAGTCGCTTTAGCTGAATCAACCGCAATTTATGCCTTTGTCGCTTTTTTTATCCTCTAAAAAAGAGTAGATTAATTAATTTTTACTAAGTATGGATTTACAAAGAATTCTCGGTAATTTAGGTTTTGATTGGCGAATGGCCTTGGCCAATTTGGTCAATTTTTTAATTATCTTTTTTGTTTTGAAGAAATATGCTTTTAAACCCATTAAAGAAAAATTAGAAGAAAGAGAAAAGAAAATAAAAACAGGATTGGAAGATGCGGAAAAA
>JAHIMV010000050.1 GCA_018896315.1 Patescibacteria group bacterium
GGGGATGTTTATTATCCTTATTTCATCAAAACCATCAAAAACGGCCAATTTGTGCCGTATGAGGAATAAATTTATATGATATCTGCTTATTTTATTCATCTTTTAATTTTAGTTGGGATTTATTTAATCCTGGCTCTTTCTCTACAATTAGCCGTTGGTTTTACTGGTCTTTTGAATTTGGGTCATATTGCTTTTTATTGTGTTGGCGCTTATGTTTCCGCCCTTTTATCTTTACTGGGCTGGCCGTTTTGGCTTTATTTTTTATTAGCCGGAATTATTGCTATGTTGTTTGGTTTTTTACTTTCTTTGCCGACCAATAAATTAAAAGGTGATTATCTGGCTTTGGCCACTTTAGGTTTTTCTTTTGTTATTTATGCTTTGGCGTTGAACTGGACTTCTTTCACCAGAGGGCCTTTGGGTTTGCCAGGTATTCCCCGGCCAGTTATCTTTGGTTATGTTTTTTCAAACAATCTTAGCTTTTTGATTTTAACTTTTGTTGTTGTTTTAATTTCTTATTTAATTATTAAAAAAATTACTATTTCTCCTTTTGGCAGAGTTTTGCAAGCGGTCAGAGATAACGAATTAGCAACTAGAGTTTTAGGCAAAAACACTTTTAAAATAAAATCTGTTGCCTTAGGGGTTTCGGCTTTTTTTGCTGGTTTTGCCGGAAGTTTATACGCCTCCTATATCACCTTCATTGACCCTTCGTCATTTACTTTAATGCAGTTAATCCCAGTTATTTGTATTGTTATAATCGGCGGTTTGGCTTCATTAAAAGGAACAGTTATTGCCACGATTATTTTAGTTTTACTTCCTGAACCTTTAAGATTTATTGGTTTTCCTTCTTCAATTCTTGGCCCAGCTCGACAAATTATTTATGCTTTAATCTTGCTTTTAATTTTAATTTACAAACCAAAGGGATTTTTTGGAAAAGTGCAACTTGAGTAATATGCTTAAAGTTCAAAATTTAAAGAAATATTTTGGGGGAGTCAAAGCAGTTGATGACTGTTCTTTTGAGGTTAATGAAAGAACGATTACAGCTTTAATTGGACCCAATGGAGCAGGTAAATCCACGGTTTTTAATTTAATTTCAGGGCTTTTAAATCCTGATTCAGGGAAAATTATATTTACTAATAGTAATATTACGGGGTTGAAGCCTGAGGAGATTTCAAATCTAGGTATTTCAAGGCTATTTCAACAAACAAAACTGTTTAATAATTTAACAGTAAAAGAAAATTTGTTTTTGGCTTTTGATAATGAGGATACAAAATTTTTTAAAAATTTATTTAGGGTAAATAGAATTAGCAAGAAAAAACAAGAGAAAATTAAAGAAATGTTGAAGTTAGTGGACATGGAAAAGTTTGAAAATCAATTAACACGGGATTTAAGTTATGGGCAAAAAAGATTAATTGAACTTTTAAGGACAATATTAAATCCGCATAAGTTTTTAATATTAGATGAACCAGTGGCAGGGGTCACCCCAAAGTTGAGAGAAAAAATAGGGGAGATTTTACAAAAGTTAGAAAATCAAGGCGAAACAATTCTTTTAATTGAGCATGATATGAATTTTACTTTAAAACTTGCTGATATTGTTGTTGTTATGGAAAAAGGACGAGTAATTGCTCAGGGCAAACCAGAAGAAATAAGGAATAATCCAAGAGTTTTAGATGCTTATTTAGGAGAATAAACGCAAGCAGGGCGCTTGACCTTTGTTTTTGTTTTGATATAATCAAACTTATATGACAAAAAAAATTTTTGAAAAAAGTTTTTTATCTATTTTTAATTCTTATCCAGAAATAAAACTGGTTTATTTTTTTGGTTCAAGGGCAAAAAATAATTATGGGCCTTTAAGTGATTATGATTTTGCTATTTTTTTAGACGAAAAAGATAAAAAAAAGATGTTTAAAATTAAATTAGAAATGTTAGATAAAATAAGTCGGGCGTTAAAAACCGATAAAGTTGACATTGTTATTTTGAATATACTTAATGCTCCAGAGATGAAATATAATATTATTACACAAGGGAAATTGATTTTTGAAAAAGAACCGTTTAAAATTTTAACAGAACCTAAAATATTAATGGAATATTTTGATTTTCGTATGAATTTGTCAAAATATAATTTAATTAAGACGTAAAATTATGACTAATATATCTGTTATTGAGAATAAAGTTAGTTTAATCAAAAAGTATTTAAAAATTTTACAAAGATATCAAAAATACTCTAAAGAGAAAATAGTAAAAGATATTGATATTAAAGGAGCAGCCGAGAGATATCTTTATTTGGTTGTTCAAGCAACTATTGATTTGGCTGGGGCAATAATTTCCTTTAGGAATTTTAGAAAGCCGACGACGATGAGCGAAAACTTTTATATTTTAAATGAAGAAAAAATTATCAATAGCGATCTCACTGAAACGCTTGTCAAAATGACTGGTTTTAGGAATATTATTGTTCATGACTATGAAGAGATAAATTATGATGTCGTTTATGATGTTTTAAAAAATAGATTAAAAGATATAGAAAAATTTTTAAAAATAGTTGAGGGAATGCGAATGAGTGAGTAGTTTTTTTGAGAATGAAATTAAAAGAACAGGAATTAGAATTTTATAAAAAATAATTTATAAATTAGATAAAAAAACAATGAATAAAACAACAAGAACAATTTTATGGATTGTAATTGCCGTTGTTATCATCGCTGGGATTTGGTATGGGACAAGCAAAAAACCAGTCATAACCGAAAAAGAAGTGATCAAGATTGGGGTGATTTTACCATTAACAGGCACAAGTGCTGATGCAGGAAGTTATGTAAAAAATGGTCTTTTGTTAGCACAAGAAGAATTAAATCTAAACCCTTCTCTAAAATACCGTTACGATTTAGTTTTTGAGGATTCTCGCTACAGCCCAATGGATGGAGTCACTGCTATTAGAAAATTCATTGATATTGATAAGTATAATTATATAGTAGGGGCCCATTCTTCTTCTGTGACATTGGCAATGGCGCCAATAGCTGAGGAGAATAAGGTTTTATTAATTACTCCGAGTTCCCAGTCTGATGAGATTTCTACTGCTGGCGATTATATTTTCCGGACACAGATTAATACTGCTCAAGAAGCGAAATTTCTTTCCAAGTTTATTTACAATCAAATAACTTCTAAAAAGTTGGCTGTTCTTGTAATAAATACTGCCTATGGTGAAGCTGTTATTAATAATTTTTCCGACGTATTCGAAACCCTTGGGGGCAATTTAGGAATTGTTCAAAAATTTGATTCAAAAGAAACAGATTACCGTAGCTATCTTTTAAAGATTAAAGATGACGGAGCTAACTATGTTTTAATGGGAAGTACTCGAAGACAAGGAGCACAGCTTTTAAAGCAAGCATATGAGATGAACTTGCCAATTAAGTTTTTTGCTACTTCTGTGATTGAAGGTAAGGAATTAGTAGAAATAGCAGGTTCTGTAGCTGACGGACTTATTTATCCCTATCCGTATGACCAAACCAGTGACAATCTCTATCAAAAGCAATTTCAAACAAAGTATTTAAATAAATACGGGGCTAAAAATGAGATGTTATCTGCTAATGGTTATGATACGCTTTATCTTTTAAGTTACTGTATTGAGAAAGTAGGTGATAATGTTGACCGAGTAAAAGACTGTTTATATCA
>JAHIMV010000051.1 GCA_018896315.1 Patescibacteria group bacterium
CTCAAAATATGGAAACATTGCTGTAACTCAATCGCAAAGAAAATCATCGTCGCTAGACCCGTCCGGGTCGGTCTTAGATCAGTATAACTTTTTCCAAAATGGCCTTTTAATCGGCTCAAACCAGGAAAAAAACTTTAATGAACAAATAGCCCACCTCTCCTTATTACAATCATCCACTCCTAAAAAAGTCTTGCTTGTTGGTCAGGGATTTAACGGTTTAATTAATGAAATTTTAAAACATCCTGTTGAACAAATTTATTATTTAGAGTTAGATCCTCAACTTATTTCTTTAACTAAAAAATATTTATCCCCGGCATTGACTCAGGCCTTGGAAGATCCGCGGGTAAAAATTATTTTCCAAGATGCGCGGTATTTTTTGAGAAAAACCCAGGAAAAATTTGATGTTGTTATTCTTAATGTCCCTGATCCCTCTTCTTTGTTAATTAACCGTCTTTACACTAAAGAATTTTTTAAACAAGTTAAAAATAGTCTTAGCCAGCAGGGTCTAATTTCAACCTATGTTTCTTTTTCTCCAAACTATCTTTCCAAGGAAGCAATTAATTTTAACGCTAGTGTTTATCACGCTCTAAAACAAAACTTTAATCAAGTTCTTGTATTACCTTTAGATACGAATTTCTTTTTTGCCTCTGATCAAAATTTAATCATTCAGCCACAAACAATTATTGAACGTTTTCAAGAACGAGAAATTAGCACTAATTTTATTACACCCCAATGGTTGAATTATCATCTGACTAATGACCGAGTAGAACAAATCAATACTATCTTAAGTAAAAATCAAACTCACCCTAATACTGACTTTTACCCTTCAGCTTATTTGGGTAATTTATTATTTTGGTTAAAACAATTTCATCCAAAAATAGTTGAAGTTTTAAATAATTTGAAAAAATTAAGACCCTTTTATATTTTATTATTCTTATTCTTATTATTGGTTATTTGGAGAAAAAAATTCTCAACTAAATCTCTGGCTTTTATTACTGCGATCCCTGATTTCACCCTCTTGGGTTTGGAAATTCTCTTTATTTTCTGTTTTCAAATCTTTTATGGGTATATTTATCACTATATAGCCTTGTTAATTGCTTCTATTATGTTTGGCATTGCTCTGGGTAATTACTGGGCTTGGAAAAAAATAAAAAAAACTGAGATTAAAATCAGGTCTTTAATAATAATTTATTCTTGTTTGGCTCTTTTATGTTTATTTGTCCTCATTGCTCTAAAATATTCTCTATCTCTTTGGCTGGTTGCGCCATTTTTAGCCGGAATTTTAATCGGCTTAGAATTCCCTTTAACAAACGCTTTGTTTTTAAAAACACAAAAACAAAAAGAACAAAAAACCGGCCTTATATATTCAGCAGATTTAATTGGTTCTTGCTTAGGGGCTATTCTTATTCCACTGTTCCTTATTCCTTTTTTCGGCGTTCACACAACACTATTTTTCTTATTTGGCTTAAATATTTTAGGAGTTATTGCTCTTTATTATTCCTCAAAAACATCAGCTGTAAAAGTATAAATATCTAATTCTCCTGTTTTCCAAGCATCCATAGGCAAGCCTGCTTTTTGATAGCAAAGCTGGCCCATAAATGTTTCTAAATCCCAATTATTCTCTGTTGCCACTTGAGGTAAAAATACTCCTGAGCGGACTCCTTTTTGTCCGCCAAAGGCGGATCCGCCTCGGGAGGAAACAACAACCCCGTGCTTGCCCATTTCAATTTCCTTAAATGGGTCTTTTATTTTTTTCAAAGGAGAAAGCACTGAAACTTCTACTTCAATATCTTTCATTTCTTCTAATTCCACTGGTAAAAATCTTCCATCTTCTGTTGCCGCGGCAATGGCCATTTGAGAAACAACCAAATACAAAGGTTGTTTTTCTTCAACAATTCGACCAATACAGCCCCTTAACTGATGGTTTCTTCTTAATGTAACAAAAGCGCCCTGAGCCTGTTTTAATCTTGGAGAAATATCTTTAAACTCAGGAACTTTTTTGCTTTCTAAATATTCTTCAATACTTTGCCGGGCAATTTTTAATAAAATTTCTTTATCCTGTTCTAATAAATCCTGATAATCCATGTTTTGTTCTAATTGAGAAAAAGCAATTGCGGGATAACCAACCACTCTTGAATAATCCCCTAAAATATCACCAGAATTGGCATATTTTAAAAGCTTAATCTGATTCAAACCCAAAGATTGAGCTAAAACCAAGCCCACCTTTATTGGTTCACCACCACAAGCACAAGTATCTAAACCAGGCAGCCCTTGGGCCATTGATTCTGTCACGGCTTTATCAAATTGTTCTAATTCTCCTGTTAAAATTGCCTGAATTGTTTTTTCATCAACTTGATTAGCTATTTCATAAGATGGATAATGAGATAAATCAGAACTGATAATAATTAAAGTTTTTTCATCAATGTATTTTTCCAAAGCTTGAGCCAGCGCTCTGACATTTTCATCACTGGACTGACTGATTATAATGGGAACTATTTTAAAATCTTTTAAGGTTTTTTGCAAAAATGGCAACATAACCTCTAAACAATGTTCTTGAACATGAGCTTGGTTGCGAATAAAAATTTTTTCATTTTCATTAATTAACTTTTGTGCTAATTCTGAATCTACTTCTATTTTACCAAAAGGTATTTGCCAATAACCTTGAGTATAAACAGCGCTGCCATTAAACCAATCTGAATGAGAAGGGCCAATTAAAATTACTGTTTCAAAATC
>JAHIMV010000052.1 GCA_018896315.1 Patescibacteria group bacterium
ATTCGTCACATTGGAGAACAAACCTCTTTTGATTTAGCTCAACATTTTGTTGAATTTAAAAAACTGGAACAAAACAGTATGGAGATTTTGATGAGTTTGCCTGATTTAGGGCCAATTGCTAGTCAGAGTATTATTAATTGGTTTAGAGATGGAAATAATCAAAGATTTTTAAAAAGATTAGAAAAATCAGGAGTTAGGGTTAAAAGATTTTTTCTATCAATAAAAAGCCAAGCCTTAAAAGGTAAAAGTTTTGTTATTACTGGTGTTTTAAAATCAATGTCACGAGAAAGGGCAAAAGAAAAAATAAAAGCGTTAGGAGGTAAAACGCCAGTTCAAATTAGCAAGCAGACAGATTTTCTTGTTTCTGGACAAAATCCCGGATTAAAGTATGATAAGGCTAAAGAGATGGGAGTTAAGATAATTAATGAACTTGAATTTTTAAAAATGTTAAAGTAAGAAAAAATGATTAACAAAGACCAGGTTAAACATATTGCCAAACTGACCCGCTTAAAATTAACAGAAGAGAAGGTTAATAAATATCAAAAAGATTTGACAAAAATTTTACATTATGTTGGTCAATTACAAGAAATAGATACAAAAAATATTCCTCCATGTTCAGGGGGAACAGATTTAAAAAACGTTTTTCGCGAGGATGAATCAGGAACAAGAATTTGGGAAGAGAGTCAAAAATTGGTAGACCAGGCCCCATCAAAGCAAAAAGATTTAATTAAAACCAAAGGAGTTTTTATAGAAAGTTAAAAACAAAAAATCTCGATAAAATCGAGATTCCTTGGGAACCACACATAGTGCTGTTGTTCGGGTTTGTCAACCTATAATAAATTATAGGGAGTTGATACTTTTTGTCAATTATGGTCTGTGGATAACTTTTGGCCATGGACGGTACGGGATTTGCACCCGTTGGCTCCTGGTTGACAAACCCGAACCAGCACTAGGCACCGCCCACGACGAAAATATTATATCAAAAATAGTTAAATAATCAAGTATGAAACTAAATAAATTAACAATTACCCAAGCTCATCATAGATTAAAGAAAAAAGAATTTTCTGTTAAAGAATTAACAAAAGATTGTTTAAACGAAATAAAAAAACAAGACAGTAAAATAAATGCTTTTATTACTGTTTTTGAAAAACAAGCGATTAAACAGGCTGAAGAAATTGATAAGCGCATTAGGGTTCAGGGCGTAGATAATTTGCTTACTGGTATTCCTTTGGGCATAAAAGATAATATTTTAATTAAAGATACAATTTGTACGGGTGGTTCTCAGATTTTAAAAAATTATCAAGCTAGTTATGACGCAACAGTTATTAAAAAATTAAGACAACAAGGCGTTGTTTTCTTGGGAAAAACTAATTTAGATGAATTTGCCATGGGAAGTTCGACTGAGAATTCTGGTTTTGGTCCAACAAAAAATCCTCATAATTTAGAACACGTCCCGGGTGGATCTTCAGGGGGTTCAGCTGCCGCTCTGGCTGGCCAAATGTGTTTAGGGGCTCTAGGATCTGACACAGGTGGATCTATTCGCCAGCCAGCTAGTTTTTGCGGCATTGTTGGAATTAAACCAAGTTATGGACGAGTTTCCCGTTATGGATTAATGGCCATGGCTTCTTCCCTGGATCAAATTGGTTCTTTGGGTTCTTGTGTTGATGACGCGGCTATTTTATTACAGGCAATTGAAGGCAAAGATAGTTTAGATTCAACAAGCAAACAATCAGATTATCCCATTAAAATCCCAGAATTAAAAAGTTTAAAGAATTTTAAAATAGGTTTACCTAAAGAATATTTTATTCAAGGACTTGATTTAGAAATAAAAGAATTAATTGATAAAGTAATTAAAAAATTACAAGGTCAGGGAGTGGAATTTGTTGAGGTAAGTCTACCCAATACAAAACACGCTTTGGCCTGTTATTATATTATTATGCCGGCAGAGGTTTCTGCCAATTTGGCCCGTTATGATGGGATTAAATATGGCCTTTCATCAGCTCAAGGAAAAGACCTTTTAGATGTTTATTTAAATTCTCGTAGTCAAGGATTTGGCGAGGAGGCTCAAAGACGGATTATGTTGGGAGCCTACACTTTATCAGCCGGCTATTATGATGCTTATTATCTACAAGCCCAAAAAGTAAGGACCTTGATTAAACAAGATTTTGAAAGAGTTTGGCAGCAAAACATTGATTGCTTGTTAACTCCAACCACACCAACACCAGCTTGGAAAATAGGGGAAAAAATTAATGATCCCTTAAGTATGTATTTAGCTGATGTTTATACTGTTTCGGTTAATTTAGCTGGTTTGCCGGGTATTTCTTTACCGGCCGGCAAGGTAAATGATTTACCAGTCGGCTGTCAATTAATTGGTAATCATTTTCAGGAAAACAAGATTTTACAAGTGGCTAAAACAATTGAGAAAGCGGTTTTTGTCGGCCTAACTAAGAATGGCTAAAAATCGCTTAAATTATACAAAAAAAGATAATATTAAATTATTTAGTAGTTAAAAAAAGTAAAAATATTGAATTTTGTCGGCCTAACGATTTTTATGAAATATATTAAAGAAAAATTAGTCAAAAATAGAAAATATTATTATTTTAATTATACCCTTTCTCAGGTTTTAAATAAAAAAAAGATTTATTTGTCTAAATATATTGGCGTAGAAACTCCTAACAATATTAAGGAGTTAATGTTAGATTTTTTAGAATGTTGCTCAAATTTCATTAAAACGAATTAATCGGTCAATTAAAAATTATTTTCCTCCAAAAACCATTACTTAATATTGAAGAAAATCGTTTTTGGTATACGTGTTTATTTCATAAAATTTTTAATAAAGAGTTTAAATTATTTAGAACCTTATTTTATATATTGTTTGTTTTAAATTCTAATCGGGCTGAAGGTTCAAGGGTTGTTAGACCTGATATAGAAAAGATTTTACAAAAAAGAAAAGTTAAACCAAAGACTAATATAGACAAAGAAATTATTAATTCTGTTGAAGCTATAAATTTTGCTTTTTCAAAAAAAATGAAATGGAATATCAAGTCAATTAAAACAATTCATTATAAACTTTTTCATAATATAGCTCCAAATACTGCGGGGCAATATAAAACAGAGTCAAATATTGCAGGAGACAATATTGGCGGGGGAATTGTTTCAACAACATTACCTAAAGATGTCCCTAAAGAAATGAGGAATTTAATAAACTGGATTAATCAAGAAAGAAAAAAGAAAATATATCCTCCTATTTTAGCTCTGGAATTTCACTGGCGTTTTGAAGCAATTCATCCTTTTCAGGACGGCAATGGAAGAGTGGGTAGAATTTTATTAAATGCTTTATTAGTGGAAAGTAGTTTTATGCCAGTAATATTTTTTAGTAAAAATCATCAATCTTATTGTTCAGCAATTTCTAAAGCTCGAACTGGTTACAGTAAAAAATTAGCTCAGCATTTTGTTGAACATTTAAAAAAGACAAAGATAAATATAGAAAAATACGAAAAAGAAAAAGTAATTAAAATAGCTTCTCCTCAAACTGAAGAATGGGAAAAGGCCAGAGTAAATACAAAAATATATTAAGGAGGAGTTGACAAAAATTAATAATTTAGCTATATTAAATTAACTTTAATCAATTAACTTATTTCTTATGAAAAAAACAGGTTTAACTCTTTGGAAAGCAATTACCAGTGTTTTACTGGTCATTTTAATTGCTTCAGTCTTGACCAATGGATTTGGTCTAAAACAAGTTTTATTTAAAGTTCCTTCAGAGGAATTAGGCAATAAAACAATAGAATTTATTAATAAAAATCTTCTTCAACCAGGGACAACTGCTTCTTTGGGTGAAGCAGATTGTAAAGAAAGGTCTGGCCTTTGTAAATTAACAGTTAGTATTGGTGATAATAGTTTTGATTCTTATATTTCAAGCGACGGAGAACTTTTATTTCCAGAAGCAATTGAAATGGAAAAAGTACAAGAGACAAATAATCAAGCGGCAGCAGGTCAACAGGCAAATCAACAAGCTTCTTTAGAAAGCATTCCTCAACAAGAAATCCCTCAGGTGCGACTATTTGCAATGACGTTTTGTCCGTTTGGCTTGCAAGCCCAAAAAGCTTTATTGCCCGCTTTTGAATTATTAAAAGATCAAGCAGATATAAAAATCCATTTTGTCAATTATATTATGCATGACAAACAAGAAATTGATGAAAATTTAAAGCAATATTGTATTCAAGAACAGCAACCAGAAAAACTTATACCATATCTTAATTGTTTTGTTGAAGCCGGGGATTCTGAAAAATGTTTAACTCAGGTCAATGTTAATAAATCAAGCTTAAATACTTGTGTAAGTCAAACAGATAAAGAGTATGGAGTTTCTGCTGATTATGAAGATAAAGAATCTTGGCTTAGCGGATTATATCCTCTCTTTAAAATTGACGATGAACTGAACAAGCAATACGGAGTAGGAGGTTCACCAACATTAGTTATTAACGATCAAGTTGTTTCTCCAAACAGAACTCCTGAGGATTATAAACAAGCAATTTGCATGGGCTTTAAAAAAATGCCTGAGGAGTGTTTTGAAACCCTTTCTAGTAAAATTCCAGCACCGGGTTTTGGTGAAGGAGAGGCAGGCTCTTCAACAGGAGCAAAGTGTGAGTAAGTTTAGGATAAGTTTAGAACATGAAACTTGATATCAACTATAAGAATTTTGTGGCCGAGTATGGCGAGCAATTTAAAATTGCTTTATTGTATCCAAGAGTCGTAGAATTAAAAAGGAAGAAAATAGGCTTTAAGGAGGCCCAGAGATTGTTGAAAAATCGAGTTCCTATATCTACTTTATACTTTTGGTGGTCTAACCGAGCAACATCCTTGCCATATAAAGATTTTTTAAAAATCAAGAGAAAATTTTTTCCTAAAGACATCAAGTGTCTGGCAAGCCTTGTTGGTCATATCCTCGGTGATGGCGGAATCGGACAGAATAAGATGCTTCATTATTGCAACACAGAAGTATTTTTAATAGAAGAATTCCAAAAATTAATGAAGGCTATATTTGATGCAAGAGTGAAGATTTATCGAGATAAATCTGGATCAATGCATTTACGCTATGGGCGTAAATTTTCTCGAGCTTTATTGTGTCTTTTTGGGGGATTTGCCAATGAGAAGACTAAAAAAATTACACCTCAAATTAGGAAAATGCCAATATGGTGGAAAGCTAGATTGCTGCAAGCGCTATATGACGATGACGGTTCTGTGCCGAAATCGCGATATTATAAAGTTGTTGCTTTAAAGCAGAAAAACAAAAATATAATTTTATGGGTACAAAAGACGATGAAAGAATTGGGTATAAATTCTAGACTAATTCAAGACGGAGATAACTGGCACTTGAGAATTACAGGTTATATGGATTTAATCAGATTTAGAGATAAAATAAATTTTTCCAAGGGTTACAGAAAGCAAACTCAGCTTGCCACCATGATTGATGGTATAAAATCCCCACATTGGAAAACAAAAAATAAGATTATTGAATTATTAAAACAAGAGCCAAAGACAAGGAGAAAAATAGCTGCTATTCTTAAAATGAATCAGGGAGTTATATATGGGCATTTACATGGCTGGAAGCGAATAAAAAGAAAGAGTAATTTTGGGCTTATAGGTTCAGGATTTGTAAAAGTTCAAAAAGTTGGAAGAATTAATCTTTATCGACTGAATAAAGCTTTTAGAAGTAACAGAAAATTTTTTAAGACATTTCAAGGGGTTACTTAATAGCTTTAAGTATCAACAAATATCATGTTTAATCTATTTTTTGATTTTTTACATAACTTTAAACCCCAACCGATTATTTTACGGTTGGGGGTTTTTAATATTTATTGGTATAGTTGTTTAATTGTTTTTGGTCTTTTATTGGGTTTAATTCTTGTTTTTAAATTAAATTCAAGGTTTTCCGCCAAAGGTGCTGTGTCCGCCTTTGGCGCGAGATCCGCCTCAGGCGGAAATATAAAAAAACAATTGTTAGAAAACTTATTTTTTTACTTAATTATTAGCGGTTTTTTAGGCGCTCGTCTTTACCATGTTTTAAGTGAATTTCCTTATTATCTAAAATACCCTTGGCAGGTATTTGCTGTTTGGCAAGGGGGGCTGGGCATTTACGGAGCAGTAATTGTCGGCACTTTGGTTTTATTTTGGTTTTGTAAAAAATATAAATTAAGATTTTTATCTTTAGCTGATTTATTAGTTCCCAGTTTGATATTAGGCCAAGCCATTGGCCGTTGGGGAAATTATTTTAATCAAGAAGTTTTTGGAAAACCGACCAATCTGCCTTGGGGGATTCCTATTAAAATAATTGCTAGACCTTCAGAATTTTTATCGGCTCAATATTTTCACCCCACTTTTTTATACGAATCAATTTGGAATTTTTTAATTTTTATTATGTTAATATGGGCGTATTTGTATTTTTCAAAATTTAGAAGCGACACTAATATACGAATTCACACGAATGACGCGAATGACTCGAATAATAATTCGTGTGGGCGCATTCGTGTATCCCGAGCCAAAGGGCGAGGGTTGCGCTATTCGGGTGCTGTTTTTGCTCTTTATTTAATTCTTTATTCTTTCGGTAGATTCTTTTTAGAGTTTTTAAGAATTGATTCTCAACCAATGTTGTTAGGGCTAAGATTAGCCCAGGTGGTGGCTATTGTTTTGTTTGTGGTTGGATGGGGAATACTGATGAGAAAATCAACTAAACAATTAAGCAATTAAACAACTTAACAGCTAATTTTGTTAAATTGTTATCTTGTTATTTTGTTAAATTGATTTCAGCCTTTGACTAAAACAATGCCCCAGATTTTTTTTGCGCCGGCATAATATAAGGCCTTAGCGGCTTGTTCTAATGTAGCCCCAGTGGTTAAAATATCATCAATTAAAATAATATTTGGGGCAATTTCTCCTTGAATTTTAAAAACACTTTGCACATTTAATTTTCTTTGTTCTCGACTAAGATTGGTTTGAGATGGAGTATTCTTTATTTTTTTTAAGGATTTTTTAAAAGGCCAATTAAAGGCAGCAGCTAATTCTTGAGCAATTACTTCAGCCTGATTAAACCCTCGTTTGGCCAGTTTTTGCTTAGACAGAGGAATTGGGACTAAAATAAACCTATTTTTGGTTAAAAATTTTAAGATTAGAGGAGATTGTTTTAAACATTTTATAAAAATAGGAGAAAGGCTTTTTAAAATATTGAGATTATAGGGAGAATACTTAAAAGATTTAATAGCTTTTTTTATCAAGGGCTGTTGATAGTCAAAAATAGTAACAATCCTTTCAAGAGAATAAAGATTAGTTTCCCATTTATTTAAAACAATAATTTTATCTAAACATTTTTGGCAAATAATCTCCTCATGTTGCCGGCAGCCTAGACATTCAACAGGGAATAGGGTGTTTAAAATTAAATCCTTTAATTTATTTATCCACATACTTGTTGCAAATAGTATTTTATTGTATAATTATACAGTCAATTAAACAACTTAACAATTAAGCAATTAAACAACTAAACAAAAATTTTGTTAAATTGTTAGAGCGAAGCGTTTGTTAAATTGTTAAATTGATCTATGTTAAATTGTTATCTTGTTAAAATATTAAAATGAGTTAGTATGAGTTTTTTTGGTTTTAAACAAAAAAAAAGTTTTTTAGGCATTGATATTGGATCAACTAGTATTAAGTTAGTTGAGCTCAGTAAAGAAAAGGGAGTCCCCACTTTAGTTACTTATGGTTATGCAGAAAGGGCGATTAGTGACATTATTAAGGGTGATGCTCAGAAAATTTTAAATAAAGTCGCTGCTTTATTAAAAAGATTATATACAGATGCAGGAATTACTAGTTTTCAAGCAGTAACAGCGTTGCCAAATTACTCTGTTTTTAACTCAGTGATTACTCTTCCAATGATGAATAAAAAAGAACTGAATTCCGCTGTTCGTTGGGAAGCAAAAAAGTTTATTCCTATGCCTATTAATGATGTAGTTTTGGATTGGCGCATTATTGACACTATTGAAGTTGATAAAAGAAGAAAAAACTATCGTATTCTTTTAACTGCAGCGGCCAAGAATTTGGTCAGAAGATATGTTGAAATTTTTAAAAAAGCTGATTTAGAGCTCTTATCTTTGGAAACTGAATCATTTGCTTTGTCGCGGGCCTTAATTGGCAGAAGCCAGGCAACGACTATGATTATTGATACTAGCGCCGTAACCACAGATATTATTATTATTGAAAAAGGCGTGCCTGCTCTTAATCGTAGTATTGATGTTGGGGGGATTACTATTTCCAGGGCTATTGCTAATAGTTTAAACGTTGATTTTAAAAGAGCAGAGCAATTTAAAAGAGACATTGGAATGAGCGGTTCATCCAAAATTCCCAGAGTAATTGAAGGAATTTTAAAACCGGTGGTTGACGAAATGCGTTATTCTTTAAGACTTTACCAAGAACAATCGGATAAGGCAATAGAACAGGTAATCTTCTCTGGCGGATCTGCTTATTTGCCCAATTTGGCTGAATATTTTTCTAAAATTTTAAATATACGTGTTATTATTGGCAATCCTTGGGCTAGAATTGCCTATCCAGAAGATTTGAAACCAGCTTTGGATGAAGTTGCTCCTCGTTTTGCTGTGGCGGTTGGATTAGCCCTAAGGGAGATTGTGAATAAAACTTAAAATTAAAAATTTTTAATTTTTAAATATATGGCCATTATTCCTAATATTGAGCCAAGCTATAGCGATCAAAATGTTAATTCTCTTGCCACTGGAAACAAGCCGTTAAAAAAGAGCTGGCTAAGTTTGATTTTTAAAAAGAAAAAAAAATTTTTGGCAGAGAAAAAAGAACAAGAATCTTTAAGTGAAGAAGAGATTAAAAAATTGTCAGAGAAGAATTTAGAAAAAAAAGAAAAAAAAGGGTCTGTTGAGAAATCTTTGTTAATCGACGAAATCCAAACAGGCTCTTTAGATATTAGTTTAATGCCGGAAAAGACAGCGATTATTCCCCGTATTATTCGTTCCCGGTTGTTAATTCTTATTACTGCTTTAGCGGTTATTGTGCCCGCTTTTGTTTTAGTTTGGCTATATACTGATTATCATTTTGAAAAAATGAGAAACGAGGTGATGATAATAGAAAGAGAAATGCAATTTTTAAAAGCGCAAAGTGAGCCGCTTTTAAATATAAGAGACGAGATAATGAATCTAGAGATCCAGGCAGCCCGGGCAGAGAAAATTTTAAATGATCATATTTATTGGACTAAATTTTTTAGTTTATTAGAGACTTATACTATTCCTGATGTTTATTTTGGGGATTTAACAGCTGACACTAGTGGAATTATTCGACTGGACGCAATGGGTCGAAATTTAATTGATATTGCTGAACAGTTCATCGTTTTTTCTCAAGCAGCAGATTTTGCTAAAGAGGTAACTGCATCTAATATTAGTAAAAACCCGAATGGAATAGGGGCTTCCTTTGGTTTAGTTTTAAATGATAATGTTTTTAAAAAGTAGCCGCACTTCGTGCGGAAATTCCAAATTACAAGATACAATGACCAAACAAATTCCAAATTCCAATGACCAAATAGCCAAACGTTTGTATCTTGTTTCTTGCCTGCCCCGTAGTGAGCTTTGCTCTACTACTGGGGTATCTTGTTTCTTGTTTTATATCTTGTTTCTTGGTTATTGTTTATTATTTAAAAATTTTAATTTTTAAATCCATGTCTCGGATAAGAAGAGAAAAAATTAAAAAAGGAAAACTTCAAACATTTGTTGTTAGATTTTATTGGTTTGTGATTATTCTATTTTTTCTAGCCGCAGTTTGCGTCGAATATTTTATTATTATCAAACCAAAACTAGAACAAACATTTAACGGTGGTCCTTTAGACATAGGGAGTCGGCAAGTTATTTTAGAGGAACAAAGAACATATTATGAAGCATTAAAAGTATTAGAAAAAGAAGCTGGTGAAATTAACCAAGCAGAGCTAGAAAAAGTAAATTATGTTATTGCAAAGAAAATAGACATACCAGATATTTTAAAACAGATTTATCTTTTAAGTAAAAAAGAAAATATGGAATTTATTAGCTTTAATTATGTTTTTGATAAGGGTATTTTACAAATAGACTTATCTTTTAAGGGAACTAAATATCAAGATATTAAAAAGTATTTAGGTGAACTTGAAAAAAATATTCGTATCATGGACGTTACTAATATATCACTTGGGGGAATAGGGTCAGATTTTAGTTTAAAAATCCAAAGTTATTATTTAGAGTAAAGGGCTTTCTCAAAAATTTCAAGTTCGTAGGACGTAGAAATTTTTGTCAGAAAACCTTTACCCTGTTAAATAATTTCGCTTTTAGCGAAATTGCCCTGTTAAATAATTTGCAAGGCAAATTAAAAATCAAAGATTTTTATTTAACAGGGCATTTAACAGGGTGCTCAAATTTCTAATAAAATTTTTATCGCTACGCTCTAAAATTTTAACAAATTTGGCATGAAAATAAAAAGACAACACATTTTTCTAGTAATATTTATTCTTTTAATCGGAGTAATAGTTTTTATTATTTTCAAGAATACAGGGATACTAGGATTAAAAGGAAGTTCAGATTCAGGCTATGGTATTGCTAAACCTGATTACTTAATGATACCTATTCCTAAGATAAATAAGATTAAAACAGTTGTTGATAATCCAAAATTTAAAGAAATGAAATATATTAAAGAATTTTTTGAGCCTGTTGAGGTTGAGTTAACTGGTAAGGCTAATCCCTTTTTCCCTTTTAGGCCAGATAAAGATATAGAGATTGAAGAATAGCCGCACTTCGTGCGGAAATTCCAAATTACAAGATACAATAACCAAA
>JAHIMV010000053.1 GCA_018896315.1 Patescibacteria group bacterium
TCATTAAAGTTTTTTTCCTGGTTTGAGCCGATTAAAAGGCCATTTTGGAAAAAGTTATACTGATCTAAGACCGACCCGGACGGGTCTAGCGACGATGATTTTCTTTGCGATTGAGTTACAGCAATGTTTCCATATTTTGAGTTGATTGATTCAATTAAAATTTGACTTTTAAATCTTAAACTTAATATCTTTTTTTGTATTTGCTGGCCGAATGGGGATAAAGAAAAGAACAAAAAAACAATCAAGCAAAAAATAGTTAGAGATTTTAAAAATACTGCTCTTCGTTGGGCCGAAAAAGCCAGACAAAGAGCCATCATTAGGTTAAGGGTAATAATAAGATAAATAGAAATAAATTCATTTAAGGAGATTAGAATAAAAGTAAAGATTAGGCCGGCAGCAACAAAACCCAATGTTTCAAAAAAATAAGCCCGGGTTATTGCTAAAGAAAAATCATTTTTTAATTGACAATAGACTTTTGAGGCCATGGTCCAGAATAGGCCTAAAACCAAGCAAAAAGGAATAAGAATTAAAAAACTAATACCAATACTAGGTAAAAAATTAGGAAGTTGGCCAGGTAAAGTAAAAATTTTGACAAAACGAATAAGAAAAATTTCTAAAGGCAGAAAAAGAGCGATTAAAACATGAGAAATAATAACAACAGGCAGGGGTTTGGTCTTCTGGAATAATTTAGAAAACAAAAGACTGCCCATACCAACCAAGAGCAGCCAAAATCCTAATGCCAAAGAAGAAAAGAGCTCATTACCGTAAAAACTAATAATTAATTCTCGAATGACCAATGTTTGTCCAATCAAACAAGAAATACCAAGGACAAAAAAAGCAAAAGGCCAGATAGGTGTTCGCTTTGCTCTCACCTTATCTCCCTTTGGGCAGCCCCTTTTACTAAAGAGGCTGGGTCGTCTCTGCTCTTTACCTATCTGGTCCAGCCTCCAAACCGAAAGTTGGGGGCTGTCGGGATTTGACTTGTTCAAATTCCGAGACGACATTGTTTTTATGTTTTTAAACATTAAGTTTTTCTTTTTTTAAATAAAAATATTAAGCCAAGGGCCAATAAGATAATTATTGCCCAAACAAAAAGTTTATTCGTAATTCGTTTAGATTCGTAATTCGTAGGAGAACTACGCGTTAAGTGCGTATGTTCAAGTTTTTCAATCGGTGAAACACATTCCTGACTTAAACATTTAATGGCGGTTTGTTTAATATTGGTGGCAATGGCTTGGTTATATCCAATAAAAGATTTTTCTCCTATTAAGATAACCGGAACAGGGATTTCCTCAAGGTCAAGATTATAAGCCTGCCCCAATCTAATATAAACATCTTTATTTGTTTGATTATAAAAAACTTCAAAACTTTTGATTTTTATATCTAGATACTCTGCTGATAATTTACCTAAAAATATTTGAGCTTGAGAACAAACAGGGCAACCTTGTCCATGGAAAAAATATAACTCCACTGTTTCGGCTGAAACGGGTTTAGGAACAAGGTTAATAATTAGAGTTAAAAAAACAATTAAAATTATTTTTTTCATATTTTTATTCTAACAAATTTATATAAATTTTGGTATGGGGGTTGACTATATTTTTAATTTCATTATCATGTATTCTACAAGGTCAAACATTATAATAAATAAATAAGAATAAATTTATGGCGAAACTTAAATTAGAACCATTGGGCAGCCGATTAATAGTTAAACCGGTTATTGAAGATGAAGTGACTAAATCAGGTATTATTATCCCTGAAACAGTTGATAAAGAAAAACCGGTTAAAGGTAAGGTTTTGGCTGTAGGGCCGGGTAAATTTTTAGAAAACGGCCAAAGAGAAAAAATTGATTTAAAGGTTGGTGATAAAATATTATTTGAAAAATACGGCTCAGATGAATACAAGGTTGATAATGAAGAATTTTTGGTGGTTGAATATGACAAGGTAGTAGCCATTATAAAAATTTAAAAATCAAAAATCAATCCTTCGACTACGCTCAGGATTGATGGTGAGCAAAGTCGAACCATCAAAAATTAAAATTACAATTTTAAATTGAAAATTATCTAAATTAAAAAATAATCTTGCTCCGTCATTTTGCATTTTGAGATTTACATTTTGCATTTGACCGAGTGGAACGAGGGAACGTATGGCAAAACAAATTTTATTTAACGAAGAAGCCAGAGCTGCTTTAAAACGCGGAGTAGACAAATTGGCTAATGCGGTTAGAGTTACACTAGGACCAGTTGGTCGCAGTGCCGTTTTAGACAAGGGCTTTGGTTCACCCACTATTACAAATGACGGAGTCACAGTAGCTAAAGAAATTGAGTTGGAAGACAAGTTTGAAAATGCCGGGGCTCAATTAATCCAAGAAGTGGCCTCTAAAACAAATGATGTGGCTGGTGACGGAACAACTACGGCGGTAATTTTAGCCCAGGCTATTGTTGCTCAGGGATTAAAAAATGTTGTAGCCGGAGCTAATCCTTTGTTAATTAAACAAGGAATTAATAAAGGAGTAGAAATTATTATTAAAGAATTAAAAGAAAAAATTGCTCACCCAGTCTCTACTAAAGAAGAAATTCAGCAAGTAGCCTCTGTTTCAGCTAATAATGTTGAGATTGGTAAGATTATAGCTGAGGCTATGCAAAAATCAGGCAAAGACGGAGTGATTACAGTAGAAGAATCACAATCATTTGGTTTAGAATTAGAAACAACTGAAGGAATGCAATTTGACAGAGGATATTCTTCTCCTTATATGATTACCAATACAGAGAAGATGTCAGCAGAATATGACGATCCTTATATCTTAATCACTGATAAAAAAATAGGAGCAATTAATGAAATCCTTCCTTTAATGGAGGAAATGGCTCAAGCAGGCAAGAAAGATTTAGTAATTATTGCTGATGAAATTGAAGGCGAAGCTTTAGCTACTTTTGTTGTTAATAAGATTAGAGGAGCTTTTAATGTTTTATCAGTAAAAGCGCCTGGCTTTGGAGACAGAAAAAAAGAAATATTACAAGATATCGCGGTTTTAACTGGAGGAAGGGTAATTACAGAAGAAGTTGGTTTAAAATTAGAAAATACTAAATTAAAAGATCTGGGTCGAGCGCGACGAGTAATTGCTACTAAAGACAATACTACCATTGTAGATGGCAAAGGAAAAAAACAAGAAATAGAAAATAGAATTGCTGATATTAGAAAAGATTTGGATTTAAGTGATTCAGAGTTTGACAAAGAAAAATTGCAAGAAAGATTAGCCAAATTAGCCGGTGGGGTTTCTGTTATTAAAGTAGGAGCTGCCACAGAAACAGAAATGAAAGAAAGAAAGTTTAAAGTAGAAGATGCGGTTAATGCCACTAAAGCAGCCCAAGAAGAGGGAGTAGTTGTTGGAGGTGGCGTAGCCTTAATTAGATGTTTATCTGCTTTAGATGAATTAAAATTAAAAGGAGATGAAGCAGTGGGTGTGGATATTTTAAAGAGAGCGTTAAAGGAACCCTTAATTCAGATTGCTAACAATACTGGAAAAATAAGCGGTTCAGTTGTTGTTCAAAAGGTAATAGAGAATAAGGGTAATTTTGGGTATAATGCGGCGACTAATAAATTTGAAGATTTAGTTGTTGCTGGGATTGTTGACCCTGCTAAAGTGACTCGTTCAGCATTGCAAAACGCCGCTTCTATTGCCACCCTGCTCTTAACTACTGAAGTTGTAATTACTGATAAACCGGAAAAAGAAGATAAA
>JAHIMV010000054.1 GCA_018896315.1 Patescibacteria group bacterium
TCTAGTTTTATCGGCTCAGCTGGCTGAGCAGATGTTCCTTTAAAACATTGGCCATGTAGAGTAATACACTCACCTTTTGAACCTTGAGCTGGTTGTAAGTATGAAATCCAAGGCGAGCAAAGACAATTCTCTGGAGTAGCTGTTGTAAAATTCCAAGTATGAGAAAGTAAAGTTCCTTGCTGGTCAATAACCAAGTCAGTTAAAACTGTTATTTGATAATCTGATTCACTTTGCAAATTATTATCTGGATCAAAAGTAAAGATTCTAAAATGATTATTAACTGGGTCACTAAAATCAGCCACTTTAAAAGTACCTCCTAGTACTTCTTTTTCATAAGGAGCACTTAATTCACTAGCTCGCATTTCAAAAGTAAATGTATCTGCTCCGGTAATTTCAAATCTGACTAGGTTGTCATACATTTGCGTATTAAAAACTACTGTAATATCTGTATCAGGGCAGACTTGAGCGCCAGTTGGATATTGTGAATTAATTCCCGGAGCTTGATCATTTGTTTGAAATTCCCATTCAACAACTCCATCCATAGCATTTAAACAAAGATCTTGTATTCCCTCAACATGAACCCGATACCAAGTAAATGGCTCTAATAAATTTGGGTCCCTTAAACGAATTCTAAAACCTTTACTTTTAGCATCAACTTCAAAAATATCATTGGCTAGGATTTCAACTTCTGCCCCGCCTGAGCCATCTAATTGAGTGAGCCAAATATTTGTATTAATTGGATAATTGCTTTCATCTGAAACCGTGGTCATATCAATAGCTTCAGAAAAACTAACTTCAATGCTTGGTTTTCGGGAAATATTTTGGTCTGGATAATTAGGGTCAGTTAAATTAAAAATTGGATAAGTAGAAGTAATTTCTGGAGGAATATCATCAACTGTTGTCCCAGTGGTAAAATTCCAAATAAAATAATCACCCATAGTTACACAGCCACCAGCCGCTAAACATTGTTGAAGAATTTTACCTTGAGTATCTAAAATTGCTTTTGGGAAAAAAGCTTCGTAAGAAGTATTTTCTGTAAAGATATCAGGATGTTTAAAAATAATCGCTCCATCTCTTGTCTGCCAATTACCGCTAACAGGACTTGCTTCTGTTGTCTCAATTCTTAATTCCCCGGCTGCTTCTAAATCCTCAATTGTTTGTCCATCAACTGAATGATTAAATATTGGCTGGACAGCAGAACAAAGATAAACATCTTGGTTATAATTCTGTTCTAATCCGTCATGAGTTGTTTCAATTTTCTTAATCCTAAAAGAATCTGCGGGAAAAGTACAACTAGGATCAGAAATATTACAACTACCTTCAGAATCACAGCGCAAACCTGGGCCGCAGCAAAGACTTGGAGTACAACCGCCCGGACCTCCTGAGCCTGGTCCTGTAACTCCAGATAATTTACTCATAACAAAAGCAACTATAGCATAAGCAAAAACAATAATTAAAAGTCCTATTAAACCACTAGAAATAATTTTCTTGGCTTTGGTCACTTTCTCAGGAACGCCCCCTGAAGTCATCCAAACAAAACCGCCGGTAATCATAATGATTACGGCGATTAAACCTAAAAGACTTAGAGCAATTTTAACTATTCGGCCAATTATTTCTGGTAATCCTGCTTCTCCATAACCGGCCACTTCACCAAAATTCGTTAGATATTCATTTCCTAATGTTTGAGCTTGAACAGGGCTCAATTTAACAAAATAACAAAATAACAATATAACAAATAACAAAATCAGGCTATAAAAAATTTTTCTATTTTTTCTGACCATGATTAAAATTGTTTAATTGTTTTTGGACAATCTCTCTTACCTTGTTTCCTTGTGCTTGACCCTTAGCTTCGGCCATAACTTTACCCATAACCTTGCCAAAATCCTGCGGTCCAGCTGGATTTACTGCCTTTATTACTTTAATAACTATCTCTTTTATTTTATCATCTGAAAGTTGTTCTGGCAAGTATTGGTTTAAAATACTTAATTCTTTTTCTTCTTTGTCTGCTAGTTCTTTTCTTTCCCCTTTTTTATACATTTCCGCTGCTTCCCGCCTTTTCTTTGCTTCTTTTTGAACAATCTCAATAACAATCTCCTCAGTCATTTCTTTTTTCTGAAACTTTAATTCAATCTCTTTATTATGCAAAGCAGTCTTTAGGCCTCTTAAAACAGCCAAACGAAGAACGTCTCTCTTTTGTATTGCTTGTCTAAAGTCTTGTTCGATTTTCTTTAATAACATATGGCTACGAATTTTCACGAATCAATGACGAATTTTTACGAATCACGAATAAGAGGTTGCTTCTCTGCCAGAGGCGGATTATAATGATATGTTCGTGATTTGTGTTTATTCGTTATAAAATTCGTGTTGATTTGTCTTTCTTTTATTTTATTCTGCCGACTTTCTTTAAAAAAGCCATTTTTTCTGCTCTTTTTCTTCTTTGAAGAGCGCTTTCTTTTTTTAATTTTTGACTTTTCGGCTTAACGTAAAACTTACCTTTTTTATGTTGATTTATTACTCCGCTTCGCTTTACTTGTTCGGAAAATCTTCTTAAAAAAACATTTAAAGGTTCTCTTTGTTTTCTTTTAGCTTCTACGCTCATAAATTTAATAGTTTCTTAACCAAATTATCTAATTCTTTATCTTGATAAAGTTCGATTGTAACTTTAATCTTTTTATTTCTTTTAATAATTTTTACCTTTGTCCCCAAAGCTTCAGTTAGTTGTTTTTCTTTTTCTAAAAATTTTGGCTCTAATTCAATATTTTTTCTCACTCGTTTACCCGACATTATCTTCTCTGTTTCCCTTACTGTTAGCCCTAATCCTAAAATCCTTTTTAATAAAGCTTTTTGTTTCTCTTCTGTATCTACTGAAAGTAGCGCTTTGGCATGCCCTTCGGTAATTCTTTCTTGAGCAATTGCTTTTTGAATTGACTCGGGCAAGGTTAAAAGCCGTAAAGTATTGGCAATACTAGCCCGTGCTTTGCCCATTTTTTTGGCTACTTGTTCCTGAGTTAAATTAAACTCTTCCATTAAACGATGATATGCTTTTGCTTTTTCCATTGGGTTAAGATCTTTTCTCTGAATATTTTCTAAAAGAGAAATAGCTAACTTTTCATTTTCTTCAATTGAACGAACAAGAGAAGGAACAGTTATGAGTTCTAAAACTTTAGCGGCCCGCCAACGCCTTTCTCCAGCAATTATTTGATATTGATCAATGCCAATCTTAGTCAAAATTAATGGCTGAATAATTCCATATTCTCGAATAGAATTAATCAATTCTTCTGTTTCTAAATGAGGAAAATTTTCTCTTGGTTGTTCTGGATTAGATTGAATCTGATCAATTCTAATTTCTAAGACCTGCTCTCCTGTTTGTACTAAAACTTCCTCTGTGGTTTTTTTTATTGTTCTGGCTGGAATTAATGATCCCAAACCTCTACCAAGCGGCATAAGTTTAAACTTTATAAAAGACGAAATTTATTTTATTATATGTTACTCAAAAGATGAAGAGAGAAAATCCCAAATTACAAATCTCAAATCTCAAACAATATCAAAATTCAAATGACCAAAATTCCAAACGTTTTGAATTTAGAATTTAGGATTTAGAATTTGTTTGTTATTTGGTGCTTGGTGCTTGAAATTTAACTTGCTACAATTTTCTATATTTCTATACTTCAAACCACCTATTTTATAATTAGATCATTATTAGAAAGAAACTCCTTGGCTAATCTTTTATAGGCGCGGGCTCCTTTTGATTTTGGCGCATATTCTAAAATTGTTTGACCATAACTTGGAGCTTCGGCTAAACGAACATTACGTGGAATGATAGTGCGAAAAATTTTATAAGGAAAATGTTTATACAATTCTTCCCAGACTTCAGCTGAAAGACGTCCTCGTCCATCATACATAGTTAGAACCGCTCCTAAAATTTTTAAATTAGGTTGCAAGTTTTCTTTAACTAATCCAATTGTTTGTAAAAGCTGGCCCAATCCTTCCAAAGCATAATATTCTGCTTGAACAGGGATTAAAACCTGGTCAGCCGCCACCAAACTATTAACTGTAATTAAGCTTAATGAAGGCGGGGTGTCAATAAAAATATAATCATAATTCTCTTCAGCTTTTTCGGCTAATATATTTTTAATTACTTTAGATAAAACAAACTCTCTTTCTGGAATATTCACTAATTCAATGTCTGCTCCGGCTAAATTTTCATTGGCTGGAATAACCCAAAGATTACGCCGCGTCGCAGTAATGCTTGAATTCAAAGAAATTTTTTGGCTTAAAACTTCGTAAATTCCTTGAGAACGGTCACCAATTCCCAAACCAGAACTGGCATTAGCCTGGGGATCTAAATCAATTAATAGAATTTTTTTACCTAAAGCAGAGAGATAAGCGGCTAAATTAATTGCAACATTGGTCTTACCTGTTCCTCCTTTTCGATTACATATAACAATGACTTTTGGCTGCATATTCTAATCATAACATAATTATTTTTTAAAACAATAGATTTACCCCCTGTTTCTTTCCTTTAAATAAAACCAAATCAAAATAATAATTGCTCCGGCAAAAGCGGCCAAAGTATCAGCCAAAGTATCAATCGGTCCCATTTGTCGGGGTGTTAAAATGAAATATGGACTAATAACATTATCAATTAAATACTCGTAAACCTCCCAACAAAAAGTAATAAAAAGTAAAGCAATTAAAGAAATTAATTGCTTATTTACCTTTATGGCTCTTTCCTCGAGAAACCAATAAACTGCCAGGACCACACTGGCTCCGGCTAAAACATGGACTAATTTGTCATACCCCTCAATATAATAATAGTATTTCCAGCAGCCTAAATAATGAACAATTACAAAAAAAGGAATAGCAATAATTAAAAATATTTTTAATTTTTTTTGCATATAAAAATTGTTTAGGGACTACTTGGAGAGTAGTCCCTTTTTAAAAA
>JAHIMV010000055.1 GCA_018896315.1 Patescibacteria group bacterium
CATTTATTAGAATAATTAGAATAATTAGAATAATTAGAAATTTTCTCTTGATTTTCCATTTTGATTTTTGATTTCTTCTCTAACTACTTCCCTATCGTCCCATGGTATTCTCTCCCCTCGTGGTCCCATAATCCAAGGTTCGCATCCTTTGCCAGTAATAATTACTATATCCCCTGCTCGAGCTATGGATAAAGCTTTTTCAATTGCTTTTTTTCTATTAAGAATTTTAATCGCCTTTTTACTTTTTATTCCAGAAATTATTTGATTAATAATTTCTCCCGGAGATTCGTCATAAGGATCCTCATTGGTAATAATTATTTCGTCTCCATATTTTTCAGCAATCTGTCCCATAATCGGCCTTTTCCATTTATCTCTTCCTCCTCCAGCTGAACCCAGCACACATATCAGTTTGGAATTTTGAATTTTAGTAATTGGAATTTGTTTGTTATTTGTTACTTGAGATTTGGAATTTCTGATAGTCTCATAAACTTTTATGAGACTATCAGGCGTATGCGCATAATCAACAATAACCGTAAACGGCTGCTTGTTAATCACTTCCATGCGTCCGGGTATTTGTTTAACTCTTGCTAAAACTTTTTGACAAATGTTTAAATCAATTTGTTGAGATAAACCAACACAGATAGAACTTAAAGCATTCATCACATTAAATTTTCCTAATAGATTTAATGTAAACTTTAAACCTTGAACTTTAAACCTTGAACCGCTTGAATTTAATTCTATATCTTCAGCTTTTACAATTTTGATTTTTGATTTTTGATTTTTGATTTTTATGCCATAACCATATTGCTGGTCAACCTTAAATTTTAAAAAATATTCTTTATTCTCATCGTCTAAATTAACAACGCTAACCTTGTTAATAGTTTTCTTGTTTACCCTGTTAAATAACCCCGCACTTTTTAAAAAGTGCTGGGTTGCCGCTTCGCGGCATTTAACAGGGTGAATCTTTTTTCTTTTGCACTTACTTAAATGTTTAAAAAACTCTTGTTTAGCTTTTCTATATTTCTCAAAACTACCATGAGATTCAATATGTTCTTTTGATAAATTAGTAAAAACGCCAATGTCATAATTAATCCCTAAATGGCGATATTGTTTAATCCCCTCCGAGCTTGTTTCAATCACTGCATACTGGCAACCGGCTTTAAACATTTGTCTTAATAATTTTTGCAAAGCAAAACGGCCAAGCATGGTCATTTTTTGTTTATTTTCCCATTCTTTATCACCGATTTTAAAATTAAAAGTGGTTGCTAAACCTACTTTAAATCCAGCTTGTTTTAGAATTTGCCCTATCAAATTCACCACGGTTGATTTACCTGAAGTTCCGGTCACACCAATAACAATCATTTTATTACTGGGATAACCATAAATAAAAGCGGCAAAATAAGATAAAGTCCAATGATAAAAAAGTAAAACTGGCTCAGGAATTATTTTTTTTAATATATTTTTAATCATTATATTATAGTGTTGTAATTGGTCTTGATTGAGCCCCGCACCAGAATAAATTCGGTGCGGGGTAAATAATATAAATTATAGTGTAGTAATCGGTCTACTTTGCGTAATGTATAACTTTCCTTTGGCAAAGGCCCATTCAATATCTTGAGGAGATTTATAATGTTTCTCAATGTTTCTAACTATTTTACTTAATTTAATAATTTCAGAATTATTTAGTTTTTGTTTAGCTTGTTTTGCCTTAGGAACAACAATATTTTGATTCTTATTCTTTACCCATTTAATCATTTTTTCCTGTTCATTAATGTTAATGTCTAAAATGGTTAAAGAATCTTTTTCAACCACATAAGCATCAGGTGTAATCATTCCTCCGACAATAGCCTCTCCTAAACCATAACCAGCTTCAATAATCATTTGATTTTTATCTTTAGTAATAGGGTGAACAGTAAAACAGATACCTGAAACTTCTGATTGAATCATTTTCTCTATGACTACAGCTACAGAAACGCTTTTTCTTCGCATTTTTCTCTCTATCCGATAAAACAAAGCGCGAGGAGTATAAAGAGAAGCCCAACATTTTTTAACATTTTTTAAAATC
>JAHIMV010000056.1 GCA_018896315.1 Patescibacteria group bacterium
CCACTCAGCAAACGGGGCTTGGACAATAAAAGGAACTGACAAATCAACTGATTCTTTTAATTCTAAAGAAAAATCTTGAATAATAGCTTCTTCTATTTCAGATTCTTCTGGAATATCTCCAATAGGAAAATCCTCTGTTTGAACTTCTTCTTGATAGTCTTGTTCTAATGGTTCTTGCTTAACATCTGGAGCAGAAGAAAATTCTCTTGGACTAAATAACCAAAAATCAAAAACAAAAACTACTGCCAAAACAACGAATCCGATAATTATTTTTTGAAAAAGACTTCTACTTTCTTCCATATTGTATTCTATAGTATTTTAAATACTCTCCAGACTTTATTCTTTTCCACCAATCCTGATGATTTCTGTACCAGTCAACTGTTTGCTCTAATGCTTGATTAAATTTATACTTTGGCTCCCAGCCAAGTTCTTTTTTAATTTTTGAACAGTCTAACGCATAACGAAAATCGTGCCCTGGACGGTCTTTAACATATTCAATCCAAGAACTATCTTTGCCTAATTTTTTTAAAAGAATCTTAGTGATTTCGATATTTTGCTTTTCGCAATTACCTCCAATATTATATACTCCACCAGGTTTCCCTTTGTGTAGAACCGTATCAATACCGGAACAATTATCTAAGACATAAAGCCAATCACGAATTTGTCTTCCATTACCATATATTGGAACTTTTTTTTCTTGTAAAAGATTTGTAATAAACAAAGGTATCAATTTTTCTGGAAATTGGAATTCACCGTAGTTATTAGAACTACGAGTAATTAAAACCGGTAAATTATAGGTCTTAAAGTAAGCTCGACACATTAAATCAGCCCCTGCTTTAGACGCTGAATAAGGACTATTAGGTAGAAGTGGATCAGTCTCTTTAAATTTACCCTTTTTAATAGAGCCATAAACTTCATCTGTCGAGGTAAATAAAAATTTCTTTAATTTATATTTTTTAGCTGCCTCTAATAATACATATGTGCCATACACGTTTGTTTGAACAAAATCTTCGGCTCCTAATATGGATTTATCAACATGACTTGAAGCTGCTCCATGGACAACATAATCAACCTTCCTTGTTATTCTATCTACTAAAGATTTATCACAAATATCGCCCCTCACAAATGTATACCTCTTGTTACTCTTAAAATCCTTTGTATTTTCTAAACGACCAGCGTAAGTCAAAACATCTAAATTGATAACTTGACAATCCAAATATTTATTCAGTATATAGCGAATGAAGTTTGAAAGAATAAATCCACACCCCCCTGTGACTAATAATTTCATATAATTACTAATTAAAAACTCTTTATTTAAAAGTCCAAAATTTATTAAATCCAAAATTCCAAAAAAGAACGATTAGACAGGCAAAAACCCAAGATATCCTATAATCAAACCCTACAAATTCTGTAAAAGAATAAATTATTAATATATTAATAAGCAATCCTGAACTGGCAATAACTGAAAATCTTAACAATTGATTAAAAGCTTGTTTTCCTTTAATTAAATTATTAAAAGTCCAAAATTTATTAACTAAAAAATTAAATATTGCCGAAAAAATAAAACCCAATATACATGAAATTAAATACCAAACGTTTAACCATTCTGTGAAAGAATATAAAATTAGGAAATTAATTGCTGCACTAAGGCCTCCAACAACAACAAACCTGGACAACTGCCTTAAATAAATGTGTTTGCCAATAATCGGCAATTTAAACAAAAACCTGTCTATCCATGAAAATAATCCTTTTATGTTTAAAAAATCTCTTTTTGTCATTTAAGATAAAGATTTTTATTTCTATTATGCTCTTCTATTGTCTGACTAAAAATCATTTCTCCTTGATCTGTTGACAAAAAACAACAATAATCATTTTCTAAAGGATCAAGAGCCGCCTTAATAGAAGAAAGGCCTGGATTATTAATCGGGCCCGGAGGCAAACCTGCATTAAGATAAGTATTGTATGGAGAAGGAATCCTTGTATCTTCAAAACTTAATCTTGCTTTGGGGACACCAAGAATATAATTAATAGTTGCGCAAGATTCTAATGCCCAGCCAACTTTCAATCTTTTCCAAAAAATATCAGCGATTAAACGCCGATCTTGATCCAAGGCTGCTTCTTTTTCAATTAAAGAAGCCATGGTGACAATTTCAAAAATATTTCTTCCAGCTTGCTCTGCTCTTTGTCTTAATTCAATACCTATTTTTTCATCAAAATTCTCCAATGTCTTTTTAATAATTGCTTCAGCTGTTGTTTCTTTATAAAACCGATAAGTGTCTGGAAAAAGATAACCCTGCAACATAGCCTCTTTAGAAGATTTTTCCACAGCTTCAGATAAAAATTCATATTTATCTAAAATCTCTTGATTTTGACTAATAGTATTTAATGCAAGTAGAAATTCTTCCTCGGAAATTATTTCCTGTTTTTTTAAAAATTTTTCCACCTCCTTATTTGTCCAACCCTCAATAAATGTTACTTCTTTCTCTTGGGCCAATGGCGAGCTAATTAAAGACTTAACCAAGTCCTTTAATCCCATTCCTATTTCTACCTTATATTCACCTGGCCAAAACTTATTTTTAGCCCTGCTTAAAAAAGCATAAATCTCAAAAGTCTTAATATTTTTTATCAGACCCTGGTCTTTTAATTTTTGACCAATTTCTTTTAATCCCTCTCCTTTTTCCACTAAAATAGTTATTGCTTCTACGTCTTGCTCGTCAATAACAGAAACACCTGGAGAAAAATTTTGAAATGAAAAATATAAAATAATAACAATAACTGCGAAAATTAAATAACCCAAAATTATTCTTTTTTTGGACATACTTTTTTATATAATTCTTTAATTTGTTTTTTCTTTTCTTTAAAATCTGAAATTTCTCGTTGCAAACGAGCTTTTTCTAAACGAATATATTTTCTCACACTTTTAGATAAACGTTTCTTAAACATATGATAATCAAATTATATTTTTTATATTAATTTCATTCAAATCATAACAAAAATCAAATGTAAAAACAAGACAAACATTTGTCATTTTAAATAAAATGAGCTATACTCATACTTATGAATTCAAAATCCAATATAATTTATGATTCAATTATCATCGGAGCTGGACCAGCTGGTTTAGCTGCCTCTATTTATGCTTCTCGTTATGGTTTAAAGCACTTAATTATTGGTGTTTTAAAAGGAGGAACTGCTACAGAGGCTTTTATAGTTGAAAATTATCCAGGATTTAAATCAATTTCTGGCAATGAATTAATGCAAAAATTTATTGAACACGTTAAACAATATAACCCTGAAATAATTTCTACTGAAGTGAGCAGCATAAAAAAACAGAAAAAGTATTTTGAAATAAAAACCGAATTAAATAAAATCTTTAAAACTAAAACAATCATTCTAGCTTTGGGTGTTCATCATCGCACTCTTTCAGTTATTGGAGAAAAAAAATTTCTTGGTAAAGGGATTAGTTATTGTTATACTTGCGATGGACCCCTTTTTAAAAATAAAATTGTAGGAGTTATTGGAGGCGGAGACGGCGCATTAACAGCTGCTCTCTTTCTTTCCAAACATGCTAAAAAAGTTTACTTGATTCATCGACGAAAAGAATTTCGTGGACAAGTTGCTTGGCAGAATAGTGTTGATAAAGAAAAAAAGATTATTAAAATATTACAAAGGCAAATAAAAGAAATACGTGGCGATAAATTTGTGAAAGAAGTTATTTTAGATTTTCCCTATAAAACAAAAAAAAGTCTGAAAATTGATGGACTTTTCATTGAAATAGGCACTTTACCGTCAGGAGCAAAAATAATTTTTAAATCTCCTTTAAACTTAAAAAGGGATAAATTAAACTATATTGTTACGGACCGCTCAATGCAGACAAATATTCCAGGGATATTTGCTGCTGGTGATATTACCAGTCCGCCAGAAAAATTAAGACAAATTCTAACTGCTTCTGCTGAAGGATCTATTGCCGCGGTCAGTGTTCAACGTTTTTTAGTAAAACGAGGGTAATCTAATATAATTATTTGCCAAATTAAAATAATTACACCAACTAAAATCATTAAGTCAGCGACATTAAAAACAGCAATAAACTGTAAGTCAAAATAATCTATTACTAATCCATGTTTCCAGCGATCTAAAAGATTACTAAAAGCTCCTGCTAAAATTAGCATTAAACACGAAATATTAATTAAATGTTTTTTTTGATAACTTTTAATCAATTTTGAAATCAACCAAAAAAGAATAATAATTAACAAAAAATAAAAAAATATTCCCTTTAAAGGAATACCTAAGGCAATATTCGGGTTGGTCGAAAGGGAAAAATTAAAAAAATAAATCTCCTTTATTGCCCCTTCAAGAGCTATTTTTTTTAAAAATCTATCCAAAATAAAAAGAAATAATATTAAAAGGTTAATCCAGAATACTCGTCTATTCATTTCAATTTTTATTTATTTTGCAAGATAAACAATATCGCGCTGTTGGCAAAATTTTTATTCTTTTCTTCCCAATTTTTTTGCCGCAAATTTCACATAAACCATACTGATTACGAGTAATTTTTTGTAAAGCCAATTCAACCTTTTCTAGTGATCCTTTTAAATTTTCTCCCATGGAGACTGCGTCAACAAACGCTGCTACCTCATCAGCGTTTTCATCTTCAGCTCGACCATACTCTGGAAATTTTGGCTCATACCTATTTCCATTCCGACCGCTCTTTTTAGCTATCTGTTCAAGTTCTTTCTTAATTTTCCGTTGTTGGCCTTGTAATTCTTCTTTTATAGAAGATAAATTATTTAACATAAACATTCATTTTTACTTTTTAAGAGAAAAAAGGGGATTTCCCTTGTTTTCTTTTCAACGTCATTAAGTATATAATTAAAAAATCGCATAGCAAGGGGGTTTATCCACAGGTAACTCTGATTAGAAACCTAATGTTAATCTTCCTTTTATCTCTTGTTCTATTTGAATAATTAATAAATTTTTTAAAGGTAATTTATTACTTTGAAAAAATATACCTTTTTCAATTTCTTGAATCTGAAATCCAGAGAAAAGCTTATTTGGGGTGTTAATAATTTCCTCAAATAAAGAAATCTTATTAGAAATAAAATTCTGTCCCTTGTCTTGCCAGACAATAAAACCTGTTTGTTCTTGATTTTCAAAAAAATCTATTGGCCAGTAATGTACTAATGTCTGATCAAATTCCTCTGTTTTAAAATTAAATTCATCTAAATCAACGATTAATTCTGTAAATTTTGTTTGATCAGGTAATAATACCTGTTTTTTTGTTGGCATTTGAACAGCTAAAGCTTGTTTAATTTTCTGTAATAAAAAATCAGCTGAGTTGATTTGAGGCAAAACAAAAACAAAACCTTGATTAGGATTATTGTCCAAGATAAAATCATCAAAAGAAAATAAATTTTCCTTGTAATCTTGATTAGGTAAATTTATAGAAAAAAATAAATTTTCAGCATTTAAGACAGAATAAAGACTGATTCCTGCTAAATCATTTCCTGGCTGGTTAATCTCATTTTCTTTTTTCATCTCTTCTTGTAAATCTTTAAAATTAACATAACCATTTGCCCAAACTGAAGATCTTAATCTTGAAAGTAAAGGGTCTTTTTTATTAAGAAGGCTTTGAGACAGAAAAAAATCTGAAGATTGAAAATCGTTTAAAAAAGACTGATGAGAAGAAACTGCCCAAATATGTGTTGTTAATTCTTGCACATAAAAACCCTTTAATGATTTAATTAATGAAGAGGGGTTGGACCATCTTTTTAACTTTAACAGGAGAATTATCTCCATTTCTGACAAAAGCCCTTTATTGTTTTTATAGATTCGTTCCTGAGGAAATAAAACTAAGGCAATTTCATTTATAAATTCTATATTTTCTGTTTTAAATGTATTCTTAATTAAGGCCAATCTAGAATCATTTTCTGAAAGACCAGCTAAAATTTGTTGTATTTTAAAATCATTAAGCCACTGATTACCCAAACAACCAGTCCGTCGAGCCTGATTCAAATCTAAATGTAAATAAAGAAAACTATTTTTAGGAACGAATTCAATTAAATTATCTGGCTGCCAAAAAAAATAAATAGACAACGCAACAATAATTAAAATAATACCTAAAAATAATATTGCGTTTCGTGATCTAAGTCTCATGAAAACATAATAAAATAAAGAAAAAGGCTTGTCAATCTTTCTAAAATCTTATATAATAAAATATATGCAAGATACAACAAACAAAAAAGACTATAGTCAGTTAATAAAATCTCTACCTAGACTTGGTGATCTTATTGAAGGAACGGTTATTGAAATTGGCCGTAATGAAATTTATTTAGACATTAACGGCTTAACCACTGGGGTTGTCAGGGGACCTGAACTTTTTGACGAATCCGGAGAATTTTCTAACCTAAAAAAGAAAGATAAAATTTCTGCTACAGTTATTGATTTAGATAATGAAAAAGGTTTAATTGAATTATCCTTTCGTCATGCTAGTCACAAAAAGGCTTGGAACAGGCTTGAAGATATCGCTAAAGGCGAAAATTCTTTATTAGTTAAAATTGTCGAAGCAAATAAAGGAGGTTTAATTATTCTAAGTGGTAAAATTCAAGGATTTCTACCTGTCTCACAATTAAAACCCGAGCATTATCCTCGAGTCAACGATGGTGATAAAAATAAAATTTTAGAAAAATTAAAAAATTTTATTAACAAAGAAATACTCGTTAAAATTATTACCATTGATGAAAAAAATGCAAAACTAATTGTTTCTGAGAAAGAAGTTGATCCAAGTAAAAAGAATTTTGTACATAAAAATTACAAAGTTGGTGATATTGTTAAAGGAAAAATCAGCGGATTGGTTGATTTTGGTATCTTTGTAACTTTTGATAAAAATCAAGAGGGTTTAGTTCATATTTCCGAATTAGCCTGGCAAAGAATTGACCATCCTCAAGATGTGGTGAAAATTGGAGAAGAAATAAAAGCAGAAATTATTGGTATTACTGATGATGGTAAAATTTCTCTTTCAATTAGAAGATTATTAAAAGATCCTTGGAGTACTGTCAAGAAAAAATATAAAATTGGCCAAAAGGTTAAAGGAAAAATTTTAAAAGTTAATCCTTTTGGCCTTTTTGTTGAGTTAGACAAAAATATTCACGGGTTGGCTCATATCTCAGAACTATCAAAAGCCCCAATTAAAGATATTTCTAAGGTCGCCAAAGAAAATGATATATTGGATTTTAAAATTGTTTCAATTGAACCAGAAGATCATCGTCTTGGACTATCATTGGTTGAAGGTAAAAAATAGCTTATGAAATCATTGATTAAAAATTTCCTTATTTTCCTAATCATTTTTTTAATTATCTCTGGAGTCTTTAGTCTCTTAGGGAGTCAAAACAAGAGAATCCAAGAAATCAGCTTAAATGAATTAGTTCAAGAAATTCAAGACGAATTAGTTCAAAAAATTACTATAGAAGAAAATCGTTTGAATATTCTCCTAATTGATCAAACACAACAAATCACATTTAAAGAAGAGAATGAATCTCTTGTTGAATTATTAAACAATTATGGTGTTTCTCCTGAAAAACTTTCTAAATTATCTTTGGTGGTCAAAAGCATGAGGGGAAGAAACACTTTTTTTAATATTATTTTTCCCCTTCTTATTCCTTTACTTCTATTAGTTGGTTTAATTTATTTCTTTTCCAAACAAGTTAAAGGAGCTGGTATGCAGGCCTTTAAATTTGGGGAAAGTAAAGCGAGAAAGGTTAACCCTCAAGACAAGAAAGTAAAAACTACCTTTAAAGATGTGGCTGGAGTTCAAGAAGCTAAAGAAGAACTAAAAGAAATCGTTGATTTTTTAAAAAATCCTAAAAAATATATTCTTCTTGGAGCAAAAATTCCTAAAGGAGTTTTATTGGTTGGTCCGCCGGGTTGCGGTAAAACTTTATTAGCCAGAGCAGTGGCAGGGGAGGCTAATACTCCTTTCTTCCATATTTCCGGTTCAGAATTTATTGAACTTTTTGTCGGAGTTGGAGCTTCACGCGTCCGAGATCTTTTCACTAAAGCAAAAAAAAATCTTCCTGCTATTCTTTTTATTGATGAGTTAGACGCTGTTGGTCGCCAAAGAGGGGCTGGACTAGGAGGTTCACATGATGAAAGAGAGCAGACCCTGAATCAAATCCTAGTTGAACTTGACGGCTTTGAACCAAATATTGGCTTGATTGTTTTAGCAGCTACTAATCGTCCAGACATTTTAGATCCGGCACTTTTAAGACCGGGTCGTTTTGATCGAAAAATAATTCTTGACTTACCAGATATTAAGGGTCGTGAATCAATTTTAAAAATTCATGCGAGAGGAAAACCTCTTGACCAAAAAGTTGATCTTAGAAAAATTGCTGAGAGAACCCCTGGATTCACTGGAGCTGATTTAGAAAGCCTTTTAAACGAAGCTTCTATTTTATCCGCTAAAATAAATAAGAAAAAAATTGGTGTGAAAGAAATATTAGAAAGCATTGAGAGGGTTCTTTTAGGCCCTGAAAGGAAGAGTCATATTCTTTCAAAAAAAGAAAAACAAATTGTTGCCTTTCATGAAGCAGGACATGCTATTGTTAGTCATGTTTTACCAGGGTGTGATCCTATACAAAAAATTTCTATTATCTCCCGAGGACAAGCAGCTGGTTATACTTTAAGTATACCTGAACAAGAAAAATTTCTTAAAACAAAATCTGAGTTTTTAGATAATCTTTCCGCTCTATTAGGAGGATACGTAGCTGAAGAAGAAACTTTTGGACAGGTAACAACAGGAGCTGCTAACGACCTTCGTAGGGTAACTCAGTTGGCTCGTAAACTAGTAACTGAATATGGGATGAGTAAGGTGCTGGGGCCAAGAACTTTTGGTGAAAAAGAAGAAATGATTTTTCTTGGTCGTGAAATTACTGAAAGAAGGGATTATTCTGAAGAATTTGCCGAAATTATTGACAAAGAAGTTTCTAGTTTTATTAAACTCTGTTATGATAAAACTAGAAACATTCTTCAAAAAAATAAAGCAAAATTAGAAGAAATTGCTCAGTTTTTGCTAAAAAAGGAGACTTTAGAAAAAAAAACTTTTATCAAAATAATGAGTAAAAAATAAATTATTTATTAATATGAATCCTGAATTAAAAACCATATTTAAAAATTCCTGGAATTTTGTTTGGCATCATCCATTTCTTTGGCTCTTTGGTTTCTTTGCTGCTTTTTTTACCAACAATGAAATTCATCTAATTATTGCTAATTTTCAACGAATAAATAAATGGGTGGACCAATTAATTATTTTTAAATCTCTTCAAATACAATTTCAAAACCTTTTAAATACTTTTACTCCTTTACAATTTCTTAACATAAAAACTAATTATCATTTAATTTTCGCTATCATTATTGCGCTTTTATTTTTTTATTTATCCTTTCTTTCACAAATTTCTATTATCTTATCGGTAAAAAATCGTCATTTTAAAAAAATTTTATCTCTTAATAAAATATGGAAAAAAAGTAAAAAATTTCTTTGGCCTATTGTTGGAATTTATCTAATTATTTTCCTGCTTATTTATAGCTTTTTATTTTTACTAGGCCTTTCTTTTTTCTATCAAGTATCTATTCCTTTTATTGTTTATGTTTTATTATTTATAATTTTAGGTTTTCTTGTTTCTTTTATTTCCAGGTTTGCTATTTGTTTTATAGTTTTAGAAAAGAAAAAATTCTTTAATGCAATTAAAATGGGGTCTATATTCTTCTTTAAAAATTGGTTAGCTACAATTAAAATTTCTATTTATTTTTGTTTAATTACCATTTTAATCGGATTGGGTCTTTTCTTGGTTTCTATAGGAACAGCTGTTCCTTTTTTAATCTTAGTTGATCTATTTTTACGTTTAAATTTTGTTGTTGGTTTTTGGTTAATTCTCATCTTTTGGACAATCCTTATTCTTGTTTTCTTTTTATTATCAAGTTCTATTTTTTCTGCTTGGCAGTTCTCTGTTTGGACTTCATTTTTTGTACAACATCATAATTCCTCTGAAAAAAAACTGGAAAAGATGTGAATAAAAAACAAATCTTCTTGTATATTTAAATTTTATACAAGAATAATTTAATCTATTAACATTTATTTAACACATTATCCCATCTTTTTCCATATAATTAATATTCTTAAACATCCTTTTTAAGCCCTTTTATTTAAGTTTCCCCTTTTCTCCACCTTATTATTACTATATACTATATATATAAATATATACTATAATAATATATATATATATAAACCTATCATACAAACCTTTCCGCCGACAAATAGGATCTCTTAAAATTAAAAAAAATAATATATGAAGTTTTCATGTCTCCAAGAAAATCTTTCTCAAGGATTAAATACTTGTACACATTTAGCAGGTACAAGCAGAACAAGTTTACCTATTTTGAATAATATTCTACTAACAGCTCAAAAAGGTTTTCTTAAAATTAGCGCCACTAATTTAGAAATAGCAATTGAAACAAAAGTTAGAGCAAAAATAGAGAAAGAAGGAAAAATTACTATTCCAGCACAATTATTTAATAATTATATAGATCTTTTACCAAATGAAGCTTTAAATTTTGAAACAATTAAAGAAGAAATATCAATTAAAAGTAAAAAACAGAGCGCAAAAATTAAAGGAATTTCGTCTGATGAATTTCCTATTATTCCTTTAGTTGAAACAAAAGAAAAATTTTTAATAGAAGGGATAATTTTAAAAAATGCTTTAGAAAAAACAATTTTTTCCATTTCTTCTTCAGAAGTAAGAGCTGAATTAAGTGGGGCTCTCTTTTCTTTTAATAAACCAGAAGTGAACAAATTAACAATTGTTGGAACAGACAGTTATAGATTGACCGAGAAAGAGGTTTCTATTAAAAATACACCATCTAAAACAATTAAAAATCTTATTATTCCAGTAAAAACACTTCAAGAAGTATTAAGAATTATTAAAGACGAAGGAGATGTAGATATCTGTTTGTCGGAAAATCAAGTATTATTTGTTTATAAGGAAACAGAACTCACTTCACGGGTGATTAACGGAGAATATCCTGATTATAAACAAACCATTCCCCAGGCAATAAGGACAAAAGCTTTAGTTAAAAAGGAAGAATTTTTAAGAACTGTTAAAGCGGCTAGTTTTTTTACTAAATTAGGAATAAATGATATAAATTTGAAATTTTTAGCCAAAGAAAATCAATTAATTATTTCTTCTCTTAATAGTCAGATTGGTGAAAATAAAGCAATTTTGCCGGCAGAGATCGCTGGGGAAAATAATGAAATAGTTTTTAATTATCGTTACTTAATAGATGGTTTAACTAATTTATCCGGAGATGAAGTTGGTCTAGAAATAGTTAATGATGACACACCTGGGTTAATAAAATCGACAACAGATAAACATTATTTATATTTAATTATGCCGATAAAAAATAATTAACTTCCTATTTTTTAAAAAAATAGGACTAAAAAAGAGGTTTTTATGAACAAAAAAGAATTAATAGAAGCTTTAACAAAAAAAAGTAAAGTTTGTTCAAAAGCGGAAACAATTAGATGTTTAGATTCTTTCGTCGAAATTATTAAAACAACCCTTAAAAAAGGAGAGAAGGTAGTTATCGCTGGTTTTGGAACATTTTCAGTTAAGAAAAGAGAAGCGCGAACTGGAGTTAATCCTCAAACTGGCGCAAAAATTCAAATTCCAGCAATGAAAGTCCCAAAATTTAAAGCAGGACAAGACTTTAAAAAAATTGTTAAATAGGTTTTTAAACCTAAATTAAAAAAAGACTTTTAAATGGTCTTTTTTTAATTAAAGAAAGATTCAAATGGCTATATTAAAACAATGTAACGTTTTTAGATTTAAATCGTCTTAATTAGTAGTACTAGACTAGTATTTAGAAAACTAAAAATATTTTGTGCCAGGGTATGTCCAATTAAGGCCCCTGGCTTTTTATTATTACTCTAGCGAGACACTTGCCCACTGATATGGAGAAATTTTGCATTTGTTTGAGAAAATTGAATAATAATTTTAACGTTAAAATGAAAAAACGTACAAAATCGTGCTAAATTTAAAAAATCGGTCTAAAACCCGCATAAACAAAGTATTTCCAAAGGGCAAAAAATGGGGTCAGACCCCATTTTATTTCCAAAAATATCCACCATTTCTGTTTCGCCTTATATACAAGAAATAGGGATTTTGTATCCGATTTCTTTGAATCTTACTTGAGAAATAAGAATAGAATCGCCATTAACTATTTTATTACAAATTTCGTATTTTTCTTTTTTCATAAAAATTTTCTTTTACTAAAATGTGGTTCGAGCCAATATTCTTTGCAGAACTTAGGCCTTTACTCTTTTTAGTAAAGTGGAAAAGAAAAGATTTGTCAAGAAAAAAATACCCGTGAGAGCATTAAATTAATAGAAGTATTTAGAAAAAAATTAAGAGTATAGATTACTATGACTATCTACGACAACGAAAATACATTCTTCTTCGCTAATAAATTTATAAATAGCTCTTAAATCTCCCGTTATGTTAATGCTCCGATAGTCAGTATATCTTCCTTTCAAGGAATGGTTATTAAGCTGAGAGTTAAAAGGGTTTTTTAAAAATAATTCTAATCTTTCCTGCACCTTTTTTTGCTCTCTCTTTTTTAATTTTTTATACTGTTTTTCAAAATTTTTGTGAAAACGAATATTCATCATAAAGAGGTAAAATGTTTCTTAATTTCTTTATTAGAAGAAAAAATGCGGGAAATATTTCTATTCCTCTGAATATCAAATTCTACTTTACCTAAAAGATTTTCCAGTTCAGGAGACATTTTTGGAGTAATAGTAAAATATACTTCTTTATTTCTGACAAACTGTTTTAAGTAAGCATTAATTATTGCGCTTAAAGAAAAACCCATTTCCTTGGCAAGTTTCTGGGCATGAATTTTCACGTTTTTTTCAGTTTTAACGTTGATTACTGTTTTCATATACCTAAAGTATATACAATGGTTAGTGGATGTCAAGAGATAATTGTGGAAAACTTTAGCAGGGTTCGTTGGTTTAAATAAAAAAATACGCCCACCAGGACTTGAACCTGGAACCGTCAACTTAAGAGGTTGCTGCTCTACCAATTGAGCTATGGGCGCTTATTTAATGCCTCCGAAGGGAATCGAACCCCTATTTACAGTTCCGAAGACTGTCGTGTTATCCATTACACTACGGAGGCCAATAAAACTATAACCCTTAAACAATAAAGTTTTTTTAAAATAAACCGGACTATTAAAAAATCCGTTTATATTCGTAGATTCGCATGTCATTTGTAGATTAGTGTCGCGTTTTTCTATTCTTTTAGAATTTCTTCAGGATAATTAGCATGAGCTAAAGCAGTTTTTAGGGTGATTGATCCATTGCGATAAAGTCTTTTTAAGTTTTGTTCTAGAGTACACATACCTTCTTTACTGCTAGTTTGTAAAACAGATTTAATTTGCGCTACTTTGTTCTCGCGAATTAAATTAGCAGCAGCTCCATTGTTAATAAGAACCTCTCGTGCAGCAACCCTTCCGCCACCTATTTTAGGTAATAAATGTTGAGAAACAATTCCTTTAAGAGCAAGGGCTACTTGGAGCCGGATTTGCCCTTGTTGATTAACTGGGAAAATATCAATAATTCTATCAATAGTTTGTGGGGCGTTGGCAGTATGAAGGGTGGCTAAAACCAAGTGACCAGTTTCTGCTAAAGTAATTGCTAAAGCAACAGTTTCTAAATCTCTCATTTCACTGACTAATATAACGTCGGGATCCTGACGAACAATATGTTTAAGAGCGGATTGAAAAGAAATCATATCTTGTCCCAATTCTCTTTGAGCAATAACACTTTTTTTTGAAGTAAAAACAAATTCAATAGGATCTTCTAAAGTAATAATATGACAAGCTCTTTTATTGTTAATATAATCAATTAAGGCTGCTAAAGTAGTTGATTTTCCACAACCAGTGGGGCCGGTAATAAGAACTAATCCATCATGGAGGTCTGCAAAGTCATAAACTGCTTTAGGCATATCAATTTCTTCCATAGTTGGAATTTTGGGGCAGATTAAACGAGCTGCTAAGGCAAGAACATTTTTTTCCCAAAAGATACTAACCCTAAAACGAAAATCACCTTTAATTTGATAAGAAAACTCCAAATTTTTCTTATTAAAAAGTTCATCTTTCTGGTTTTTATTAATTACAGGTTCTATTAAAGATAAAATATCTTTATGTTTAAGAGCGGGCCAATTTTTTACAGGCCTCATAACTCCATCAATACGAAAAAATACAGGTAAATTTACTGCTAAATGGATGTCGGAAGCTTTTAAAGAAATTGCTCCCTTGAAAATTTCTTCAATATTCATGCCAAATTTATTAAAATTTCAGAGCGTAGCGAATTAAATTTTATTAGAAATTTGAGCACCCTGTTAAATGCCGCTTTGCGGCAATTTCGCTAAAAGCGAAATTATTTAACAGGGTAAAGGTTTTCTGACAAAAATTTCTGCAGTTTCGACAAGCTCAACCTTGAAATTTTTGAGAAAGCCCTTTATACTCTCTCAACGTATTCCCCGGTATCTGTATTAACTCTAATTAAATCATCTTTTTTTACGAAAATAGGAACAGTTATTTTAGCTTTAGTTTCTAAAACAACAGTCTTTGTTGGGGTTGTTGCAGAATCTCCTCTAACGCTTGGAGGAGCTTCAATAACTTTAAGGTCTACCTTTTTAGGTAGGTCAACATTAATTGGGGTTTTATTAAAAAAGAGAATATCAACTTCAAGACCTTCTCTTAAAAATTTTTTCTTATCTATTAAAGGTTTTAAAGGAAGAAAGAATTGGTCATAATTTTGATTGTTCATAAAAAATGCTTTTTCTTCTTCAATATATAAAAAATTTGCTTTAATTTTTTCTATATTAGCTTCCTCGACTTTATCAGAGGCATTAAATGTCTTTTCTAGTACTTGCCCTGTAGCAAGGTTTTTTAATTTTGTTCTAACAAATGACTGGCCGCGGGCTGTTTTAGAATGTTGAGAGAAAATTACTTGATAAGGCTCGTTATTTAGCGCAATAACAATACCTGTTTTTTTAAGATCATTAACTTGCATATGCCATAATTGTTGAAATTTATGACCCAGCTCTTTCTAACTTTTAAATTTTAGAAAAACTGGGATTAATTAATTTATTATTTACAACACATCTCCCCATTACCCCAGAAAGGGCTGGGGAAATAAATTTCATTACAATTATAAGGACCTCTCCTCGCTTCGCTCGTTGAGAACCTTGAAATTAAAATTCTATTTTATATAAATTAAAGTAATTTAATTATGAGCACCCAGCCCTTTCTAAGTTTTAGAAAAAATTATACAGGTCAGGGATAATTCTAAATTTATATTATTTAAAAAAATCCTCAAGTTTTAGAAAGGGCTGGGTAAAGGTTTTGCTACTAAATTTTGTTCATCCTTTAGATTTCAAAATTTTGGCAAAACTCTTCATTTCTTAACAAACGGAAGCAGTGCCATGATTCGGGCTCTTTTAATTGCTTTAGATAGCTTTCTTTGATGTTTAGAGCAAGTTCCTTTTTTGCGGCGGGGAAGAATTTTTTCGTAAGAGGAAACAAATCGGCGCAAAATATCAGTATCTTTATAATCAATTTCATTAATATTATTGACGCAAAAATAACAATGTTTTTGGTTGTTGTTCTGATTATTATTCATAATTCAAATGGATTAAATAATCTATCGCGAATTAGTAAATTCGTGTTTTAATAAATTTTATCTATAGATTCTAAAAGGGTATTTCTTCAACGTTAATTTCGTTTGAAACAGGATTTTCTTCATTTGGTTTTTCTTTTTCTGACTGTTCCATTCTAGTTCCTCCAGGTCTTGGTCCTAATTGGAGCATTTCTGTAACAATTTCAGTTCTTGTTTTTTTGTTCCCCTGAGGATCTTGCCAGTTTTTTGTTTGCAGGCGTCCTTCAACATAAACAAGACTCCCTTTTTTTAAGAATTGCTGTGAGATTTCTCCCAGTCTTCCCCAGGCTATTATATTGTGATACTCGGCTTGTTTCTTTTTTTCACCACTTTCTTTATCTGTCCAAAAGCGATTTGTTGCCAAACTAAATGAAGTTACTGTTTGTCCTGAAGGAAGCGTTCTTGTTTCTGGGTCTCGTGTAAGATTCCCCATAACAATAGCTTTGTTAACATTCATAATAATGCGACGCTAATATACTAATGCATTCGCTTATAGCCCGAGGGCTCAGCCCTACAGGGAATGATACGAATAAAAACATTAGCATGGTTAATTAAATTAAAGTATTAGTATAATTAGTATTAATTCGTCCTAGACCCGTTCCTAGACCCGTTCGGTCGGACTAGGGTCGGGATGGACTAGGGTATATTGGTATCAATTCTATATTTCAAATAAATCATCAATTTTTTCTCCCAATTTCTTAATATCAATTTTTTTAGTACTTTTTTCACTTTTTAATGTCTTTTCTTCCTGTTTTTTTTGAGATAACCGAACAACTTTTTTCTTTTTAATGGCTTTAGTTACTAAGTGTCTTAAAATTTCAGGTATTAATTTTAATTTTTGATCTAATTCTTTTAATTTTTTTGGATCAATTTCAAAATTTAACAAAAGATAAAAACCACGATAGATTTGTTTAATTGGATAAGATAGTTTTTTATTTCCCAGATTCTCTTCTTTGCTGATCTTTCCACCTAATTTTTCGATTGTTTCTTTTACTTTTTTTGAAACATTTGGCAGATCTTTTTCAGTTAGAGGAGCAGGGATAAGATACAATAATTCGTACATAAACGTTGACAATTATTTAATTCTAAATGACAATAATATTATGACATATTTTTTTATCTTAGGCAATAACCCAACTTTGTCAATAGCTGAAATTATTAATGTTTTGTCCAAACAAATAGTTAAGATCGAAAAACTTTCTTCAGAAGTTTTACTAATAAAATTGTCAGGAAAGGTTAGTGTATTGGAACTACAAAATCAGTTGGGGGGAACAATTAAGATAGGACAGACAGTTGATCAGGTTAATCTAAACTCTTTCTCAGATTTAGTTGATAAAATTTGGCAAAATTTACCCAAAAATTTATCTAATTTATACTTTGGTCTCAGCACTTATTATTTAGGGGGCCAGAAAAGAGATATAAGCAGGAAATTAAAAAAAGCAGCCCTAGAAGTAAAGGCACGCCTTAAAAAACAAGGAATTGCTTGCCGCTGGGTCGAGTCTAAAGAAAAAGTGTTATCTTCGGTTATACTTCAAAAAAATAAACTATTAAGTAGTGGAACAGAAATAGTTTTTTTAATAGACAATAACAAATGTTATATAGGGAAAACTTTAAGCTGCCAGTCTTTTAAAAACTATGTCTTAAAAGATTTTGGTCGACCAGATAGGATTATAGAAAAAGGAATGATTCCTCCAAAATTAGGACAAATAATGCTTAATTTAAGCAGAGATCCAAGTTTCTCACTTGAAAAAACTTTAATATTAGACCCCTTTTGCGGCTCAGGAACAATCTTGCAAGAAGCGCTTTTAATGGGATTTAAAAGTATTATAGGGACTGATAAAAATAAACGAGCAATTGTTAGCGCGCAAAAAAATTTAGAATGGTTGGTCCAAAATATAAAACAGTCTTTAGGGGGCGTCAGGATTTTTTATTCTGATGTGAGAAAGATTAGTAAAAAGATAAGAGCTAAGTCAGTGGGGGCAATTGTAACAGAACCATATTTAGGTCCTTTAAAATTTTCTTCATCAGAATGTAGTTTTATTATTAGGGAATTAGGACAATTATATCTTTCAGCTTTTGAGCAATTTAGTATAATTTTAAAAACAAACAGGAAAGTAGTAATTATTTTTCCAATATTTAGAATTAGAAACAAACAATATTTTTTACCTATTTTAGATAAATTAAAAAACCAAGGATGGCAAATACAGTCACCTATTCCTCATTCTTTATTAAAAAGCTCAGTGATTAAGATAACAAAACGAGAATCTATTATTTATTCACGACCAGGCCAAAAAGTTTTAAGGGAGATTTTAATTTTCAAAAAAGCATGAGAATAGGAATTGACGCTCGCCGCAGCCCCAAGGCAGAGCTTGGGGCTGGACTTCGCTTGTTTATCGGTTAAGACAAAACTATATCTATATTATTGTTTTATTTTATTTAATATATGAGAATAGGAATTGACGCTCGGTTTTATGATTTGTCAGCGGGGATTGGGCGTTATACTGAAAAATTAATTACTCATTTAGAAAAAGTTGATAATGTCAATGATTATTTTATTTTTTTAACCAAAGAATCTTTTAATTCTTATCAACCGCAAAATCCAAAATTTCATAAAGTTTTAGCTAATTACTGCTGGTATTCTTTTGGAGAGCAGTTTTTGTTTCCCTTTAAGCTCTATAGAGCCAAATTAGATCTTTTTCATTTTTTACATTTTAATGTACCACTTTTATTTTTTAATAAATTTATAGTAACAATTCACGATTTGACCCAGAGAAAATTAACAAAGAGAGCTTCAAAATTACCTCTTTTATTTTTTTATTTTAAAAAATTATTATATTTTTTAGTTATTAAAAATGCTATAAAAAAAGCAAAAAAGATTATTGCTATTTCTAGTTTTACTAAAAAAGAAATAATTAAGTATTATAAGATAGAACCAGAAAAAATTATTGTTATTTATGAATCAGCAGAATAAAATTCACCCTGTTAAATCCTGCGAAGCAGGTTCGCCTATGGCGAAATTTAACAGGGTAAAAAAACCATATCTTTTATATGTTGGAAATGCGTATCCTCACAAGAATTTAGAGCGATTGCTTCAGGCTTTTAGGTTTGTCTTAAAAGAAAATCCAAATTTATCATTAGTTTTAGTTGGCAGAATCGATTATTTTTATAACAGATTACAAGAAAAAGTCAGAGAATTAGATTTAGACAATAAAATTATTTTTACTGATAGAGTGTCTGATAAAATACTAGATGATTTATATAAAAACGCTTTAGTCTATATTTTTCCTTCTTTGTCAGAAGGATTTGGCTTACCTGGGTTAGAAGCAATGAAACAAGGATTACCAGTTGTTTGTTCAAATCAAGGGCCTTTGCCAGAGATTTATGGCCGGGCAGCAGTTTATTTTAATGGAGAAGACATTAGAGAAATAGCTCAAACAATTTTACAGGTAATTTCTAATAACAGCTTAAGAGAAAATATGAGAAAACATGGTTATTTACAGGTAAAAAAATATTCTTGGCAAAGATGCGCTCAACAGACATTAGATGTTTATGGAGAAATATTAAAGAAAGAAAAGATATAACTATCTTTCACGACTCCAAAACTGCTCTTTGTAGAGCAGTTTTTTGTCTTTAATTTGAATTACTTGTTTTTACAATTTATCTGTTCCAATCATTTTTGGCTTAAAGTCTTCATCTAATGATTCTGGTATTGCCCGGATTAATTTTGGCAGTCTTTCTACATAATGATATCGCCATTTTTTTTCTTGTTCAGAAAACTCTTTTTTCCATTGATTAAATTGTTTTTCTTTTAATCCATATAAACGGTTGTCAAAAGCCGGAATAATGATTTTTTTAATAACTTCTCGTCTGCGAACTATTAGCTTAACATAGTGTCTCCATAAAGATTTATTTTTTTTGTCCTGGTGATTATACTCATAAACAGGTTCTTTCAATCCTAAAGTATTTTTAACAGCAAAAACTAAATTTATATCATTAGAGTGCATTTGAAGTTGAAAAACCGCTATTTTTTGTTTGCCCTTATTGTGGGAAACCCAACCAAAATAACCTTCTCCGGCAATTAAACCAGCAATAAAGTCTAAAGAAAGTTTTTTAGCATTTGTGATATCTGGAGTTTTAGCCATGAATTATAGATTAGACGGTACACGTTCTTTGAGGAACAATTTGTTATACCGTGTAACATTATATACCATATTTTAGTTTAAGCCAAGTGTTGCTTGTGGATAACTTTTTACTAATTTCTTTAGTTTATCTGTTGTTTTAGTGTCGTGAAATCTCAAGTTAAATAAGAAAAAAAAGAGGCGATTAAGCTCCTTTTTAATAGACCTGCTAAAGAATTACTTTATATGTGTTTTTAAATAATAAAATCCGCCATAAATTCCTGACTTGTCGCATAAAGTACTTTTGACAATTGGCGGAGTTTTAAATATTCGAAGGTTTTGTTTAACAAATTTTTTTAAAAGATTAAAAAGCATTTCTCCTTTTTTGGAAAATCCACCACCAATAATAACGATATTTGGTGACCATAAAGCAATGACATTAACTAAGCCTTGGCCAAATTTTTGGCTAAATTCAGCCCAAATTTTAGTGTTGGTACAACTTTCAGGTTTAGTCTTGTATTTTTGATAAAAAGCTTTTGATGAAATATAAGCCTCTAAACACCCTTTTTGTCCGCAAGAACATTGTTTTCCGTTTATTTTAACAATTTGGTGTCCGGGTTCAAATCCTTGGGCTGATTGATCAATTTTTTTATTAACAATTCTTGCGCCACCCAAGCCAGTGCCAAGGGTCAAGTAAGCAATAATTTGGTATTTTTTCCCGGCTCCAAATACGGCTTCACCTAAACCACCAAGGGCTGTGTCATTTTCAAGTAAAGTTCTACATTTAAATTTTTTAGACAATAAATCAACAATTGGCTTATTAACCCAATTTTTAAGATTTGGCGCTTTAACCAGTTTTTGTTTTTCTCTATCAATAACTCCTGGAAGCCCTATAATTATAGCTTTAATTTGGCTTTGTAGAGCCATTTCCTCAATAGCATTAGTTATTTTTTTTATTCCTAAACTAAAATCTTTTGGTGTAGAAAAAGTCCTATATTCTTTAATGTCTTTAAGGTTTTTTGTGCTGGCCAAACGAGTATTTGTTCCTCCAACGTCAATTGAAATAAACATATTTTTTAATTATTTTTTTATTAATGGACCTAGGCAGAATTGCCAAGTCATTCGACCTGGCGCCGAATTGGATCATCCGATCCGATCGAATGATCGGATGACTCGGCGAACTGCCAGTTTCAGACCCTCACTTATATGGACTGTATCGGATTCGAACCGATGACCTTCGCAATGCGAATGCGACGCTCTACCAACTGAGCTAACAGCCCGCATAAGTGAAGGACGAATGCGATGTACTGCCACTGTACTATAGGCTCTTTAATTTGTTTTTTAAAGACTCGTCCCATGGGTAAACAATCCAAAGATTTTCTGCTTTGTGGGCAAAATAATCTGGTTTAATTTTTGATTTCGCCTTCCAATGAAGAGCAACAGTGGTTACTTTATTTCCTTTATTTTTAAGGAATTGATTAGCGGCTGATAATGTATGGCCGGTGTCAGCTATTTCATCAACTAAAAGTATGCGACAGTTTTTAATTTTTTGTTCAGGAGCGGAAATTCTCCTTAATTTTCCTCTGACCCCAGGCTTTAAATAATAATCATAACCAATAACATGTATTTTTTTTATATCTAAAAGATATGACAGAATAGTAGCCGGGATTAATCCACCCCGAGAAATTGCTACTAGACAATCAAAATTTTGCGTACTCAATTTTTTGCTGATAATTAAACAATCCTTAACTAATTGAGGCCAAGAATATAATCCTTTTTTTAATTTAGACATAGATTTTGGTAAATACTCCCGGCTGGAATCGAACCAGCAACTTCCTCGTTAGGACCGAGGCGTTCCCCGCCTGCCATCGCCAGTGCAGTATTCTTGAATTAGTCCGAACGCATTTCGCCGCCTGCGGTGGCGAGGAAGTCCCCCTGCAAAAATTCGGAAAGGCGGCGGAGCCGCACCGCTGACAATTTCAAATTTTTCTTTGGCGGCATTTTAAATTTATGAATTTACAAAGTAAATACAATTACGCTTTAGGAGTTTCGATGTTTCCTCCTTCAATCGGGTTTACTTCCGGTTTTATTCCACCGGGCGGAATTTCGCCATCTGGAACCTCCGGTTTTTCTTCCGGTTTCGGTTCTTCGGGCTTCTCTTCTTTTTTCTGTTCCTCTTCCATTTTTTGTTTTTCTTCTTCTAGTTTTTTGTCCACTCGTTCCGTCGCTTCTTTGGTTAAGTCCTCGTCAAATTTTTTCAAAAGTTCTGGCAGAGCTTCAAGAATTTTCGGAAGTAGCTTAATTCCCTCTTTGAAAGCTTTGGCGAGGGACTGGGCGACTTCAGGATCAAGAGAGCCCATTGACTTGCTTTCAACATTGCGCCCTTCCGGAGTTTTGCCGCTCTTAAAAATGCTTTCAAAGTCGCGAGGGTTAAGTCCCTCAAATTCCTTGAATACTTCATCAAGTTTTTCTTGCAGAATTTTTTCCTTCTCTTCGCGAACAAGCCGCTCTTTTTCCTGTTGGCTAATAAGCTCCTCTTTTTGTTTTTCTAATCCTTCTTGTTCGGCTTTGAGTTTTTCCAATTTGTCTTTTTCTGAAAATACGCTTGGCGGGTCTTCTTCGGTCGGCGGAAGTCCAAGTTTTTCTCTAGCAGCATTTAGAGCAGATTTTGTACCCTCAATAGATTCTGACAAACGAGTCATTTCTTGTTGCTTCGCTTCAGCTTCACCTTCTAAATTTTTAAGTTGTTCTTCTGGTGATAGCTCTGGTTTTTCTGCTACTTGTTCTTGCCCTTCTTCCGCTTTTAATTTTTCTAATTCTTCAGGCGTAAGTTCGCCCTCTAGTTTTTTCCCAGCATCAACATCTGCCCCAATCTCACTTGGGTTAAGTTCCGCATTATTCATATTTGGAGTACCTTCAAATTTTGGCATAGTTTTTGTTGATTGGATTAAAAAATTTTCTTCCCCCAAAATTAAAATATGGTTCGAGCCGATGTTATTCTCCGGGTTCTTTTGCGGTTTTCAGCGGTGCGGCTCCGCCGCCTTTCCGAATTTTTGCAGGGGGACTTCCTCGCCACCGCAGGCGGCGAAATGCGTTCGGACTAATTCAAGAATACTGCACCAGAAAGGAAAAGTCAAAGAGTTTTGGTTCGCCTCGCTTCGCTCGACGACTAATTTGTATTCAATTTTGGGGGTAAAAACGAATTCACGATTTCGCATTTTGGGGGAAG
>JAHIMV010000057.1 GCA_018896315.1 Patescibacteria group bacterium
GGGTATGGGGACAGCGCCCGCCCTCTCTATACCGCATTGTTCCTATCTTTTTAGGCGATTCGATTGAGAAATACGATCCATCTTTTTTACAAATTCCTCAGAACCAAGAGATCGACCAGTTAAAGTATGCTTCCTAATTTTTTCAATCTCATCTTTTTTGTCATTCTCTTTAAGATACCCTTTCCAATTATTTATTGGCATCAAGTCGGATAAGTCAGCCAAAGTAATTCCATTGGTATCTCTTTTTTCTATATGAGCTAAAGCGCTAGACCATTTCTATTCCCAGGCATTTTTAACTAACCCCGCTCTTTCCGGATTTTTTTCGACATACTTAATAGCAGCGCTGCTATTCTTGGCATAATATAAATCTTAATTTTAATTCTACTTCTGTCAAGTTTACAAACAAAACCCGCTAAAACCTAATAAGAAAGCGGGTAATCAAGCAGGGGCGCAGTCCCCTTTTTGTGCCCTTTTTGTGCCCCCTTTTTGTGCCCCCCTTTTTGTGCCATTTCTTATCCCTATCTCTTACTTGGAAATTTAGTTTTCAAGTGGTTTAATTTTGGTTTTGGTCAATTTTTTGCCAAATGAGAAAAAATCGGTTTAAAACCCTCTACCGAAGTGCCTTTCTGAGCACCGATTTGAGTGGACAGTCCCCCAAATTATCATCGGTCATCGCAATAAAAATTCCTCTCTCGTCTAATCTTTCCCCATCTGGCAAGCGATAAATCATTTTAAAAATTTGAAAATAAAATTATAAATTAGAGAAATCTACTGGAATATTTTTATAAATTTTTCTCAGCTTTTTATTTTCTATTATTTCGAAATCTGTTCTTTGTTTAATGCTTAAATTATTCCATGCATCTACAATTCTTTCTAAAATTTTATTTGCCTCTTCTATTGAATCGAATTTTCTCTTGCCCTTAATATTAAAGTACCTTTTCATTTTAATATCCTGAAATAAATAACTTACTTCAAATATTCTCTTTCTTCTCCTCTCCGCCTCTTTTATACTGATTCCATCTTGGTGGGCCCTTATTCTAAGATTACAGTTATAGCAAATCACAATCGGATCCCCTGTTTTTTTACTATAATCCATGGCTGCCATTTTGGCCTTTCTACCGCAAATATCACAGATACATCTTCCCCCATCTAAAATTTTTTCTTTTAAAGAGTCCCGGTTAGCATTTCTTATTTTTTCCGTCCATTGAAAAAACTCTCTGGCTGTTTTAGGATTAAGTTTTGGTTGGGCGATTAGATAGCCAAGCAAAGGATGCTTAGAACCTTCTGACAATTTATAAGAATTGCTACCCACTAATTCTAAGTGATTTCCGACTTTCCCCACTCGGTTTATCAATAATTCTCCTTCCTCTGCCTGAAATGTTCCTTTATATTCTTTCACCCAATAAGCTTTCTCAGTTTTAAGATTTTTCAATCTTAGACCTTCTCCAATTTTAACTTCTAAAACCTCAAATACGCCGTATTCATTATCTTGAAGATCCTTGTAGGATTCAAGTTGAAAAGAAGAAAGATTATAGGGATTTCTTTGATAGAAATCTTTTAAAAGAGTCTTTTTATTTTTTAAACGAAAATCGAATAATAGCCACTCATTGAACTTTTCTTCATCTCCCTCTTCTAATTTCAAATTATCTCCGGGACCAAGTCGAGAACGATTAAAAAACTTCCGAGTTGCTCTTAAAAATTCCTCTTTAAATTCAGGATTATCAAAATAATAATCTAAAATTTTCGACATAATTCCTCTCTCCATAAATTTATTTCTTAAATTAAATTTTCAGATTTTGTTTTGGTCAATTTTTTGCCAAACCGGCCCTGTTAAATCTCGCTAAGCGGGAACCCAGCCCTTTTTGAAAAGAACTGGGTTATTTAACAGGATGGAAAAAATCGATCTAAAATCCTCTACTGAAGCACCTTTCCTAATGCTGTCACTAGTACTGTCAGTCATCAAAAGACCAATAGTTTTATTTAAATTCTGGATTGCTTTGTAAAAACATCTTACATTCATTTTTGGCCATCTTCACCCAACCCTTAAGCTCTTGATTTGGACAGATGGCATAATTTTCCAAGGAGCCTAAGGCTTCAAAGCTTCCATGATGACCAAGAAGCATCAAGATTTTCTTCTTTCTTTCAATTTTAGTATTCTTATCTAAAAGTTCTTGTCTCATTTTCTTAATTTTTTCTTTGGTTATTTCTTTATTGTTTTCCGGATAATTCGAGGGGAGTAAATAATGAGAATTGATATAATCTTGCATCTGTTTCCCCTCTTCGGTGGACGGATCAGCAAAGGTAATTATCGGAAGCAGCCCTTCCTCTCTGCCCTTATCCATAATTTCCGTCAATTCATCTTCGGTCAATTTTTTCTTTTTAGTTTTTTTCTTTAACCAATTTCTAAAATTCATAAAGATTTTTTTAAACAAAAATAGCCTTTTATTTTAAATCAGCCTAGTGTAGGCTGATTATTTTTATTTTATCCAGGCCTTCAAAAATGTCAATAGCTTTACTGCTTGCTCTCAGATATTTTCGAAGATCCCGCTCCCAATTTCTGATATCTTCGTCAAATTAGCTTCATTTTGAGAACCATCCCCTATTTTCCTGTATAAATATGAAAATCAACCCCTGCCTTATTAAATATTTCCTTTCTTAATTGTGGTAATGGCATAGGTCTTTTTCGTTTTCTCCGCTAAAATACAAGATTTTTAGAGCTTGATCTTCCCGCAAACGACAATTCAATTTCAATGTTTTTTTTATCGATCGTATCATAATTTACATCTTCATTTTGAGAATATATTTCTTCCGTATACCTACAATCAGGAAAGTTTGAGCAGCCATAAAATTTTCCATATTTACTTAATCGAACCACCATTTCACCCTTGCATTCAAAACATCGCTTTATTTTTTCCCCTTCCTCATTATTTTTTTCCAGTTCGAAAATAAATGAAGATTTATTTTTTTTATCAACAATCAAAAATACCTGGAACCTTGCCCTTGTCATGGCAACATACATCAATCTTCTCTCTTCGGAATGCTCTGATGGATCAATTTCACTTAAAACAGAATTAATCAAGGGGTCATCGGCAATATTTGAAGGAAATCCATATTTCCCGGTTTCATTGTTTAATATTATTGCAAAGTCGCATGTTAATCCCTTGGCCTTATGTATTGTCAAAAATTCTATATTTTCTATATTGCTATATCTCCAATCTTTTATTCCCACAGGCCTGTTATGATGAAATCTACCTAAAAGCAAAACCTTTTTGATTATTTTGTCGTTTTTTTGAGCGAAATTATTTATTGCTTCAAGAATATTTTTTAATGGCACGGAGTCATTTTTACTATCTTTGTAGATTATTTGAAGCGGAGCAACTCTTATTTGAGAATCAGAGAATAATCTTTTTTTCAGCTGATGGTCGTTTTTTAATATAAAATTATTTGAAATTTCAGCCAGTTGATTACTGAACCTATGACATTCCTCAAGTTTAAGTGTTTTAGTAAATCCTAAATATTTTTCGAAATTAAACATCAAATTTACGTCTGCCCCTGAAAATCTGAAAATGGACTGCCAATCGTCACCAACACAGAACAATCTTGTTTGTGAATTTTGCGCCATCATTGCTTTTATTAATTTCAATTTACTAAAAGAAAAGTCCTGAAATTCGTCAATAATTATATATTTATAGCTATGAATAAATTTTTCTTTACTGACATAATCCGCCGCAATCAGCAGCATATCATTAAAATCAATCAGATTTTTTTCCTTTAAATAATCATGATAAGCTTTAAAGATTGGTTCAAATATTTGCATGAATGCGATACCTCTTGCATCTTTGTTCGTTTTAAATTTATTTTTTATCGTGTCTAAAGAATAATCTCCGGATTTTATTAAATTTATAAAAGTACGCATTAAAAGTGAAATTAAACGAACATATTCACTTTTTCTGATTTCTTCTAGAATTTCATCATCATTTCTTTTTTCCAGCTTAACTCTATTTTGCGTCAATTTCTCTGTTAGTTTTTCTTGCCAATCTCCTTCAAAAAATTCATAGGAATATGTTTCAATTAATTTTGTTTTATATTGAGAGTGAAAATTCCTTTTTATTTTCATATCTTTGGCATACTTTACGCTATCGCGTTTGTTTTGCTCTTCGTCTTTTGTGAAGTGCGTTTTTCTATTTCTGTCTATTCCAAAATGTTCCAGATAAACATCATAATCGGATAAATAAAAATCTGGTTTGTATTGCGCATAATCCTTATCGATAGTTTTATGTTTGTAAAACTCTTCATATTTATAATTAATTTTGTGAGAATACAAAAAATTGGCAATCATGGCTTCTTGAATGCTCTTAACTCTCTCTCTTTTTATAGTAAAAATATTTCCTGTTTTTAGACTTTTATAATATTCATCCTTAGTTTCATATCCGGGAACTAATATTATTGGATAAAGATAATATAAGAAATAATTTGTAGCTAGGCTTAAAAAATGACTGCTTGATTGAAGCTTTGAGTTAATTTCATCATTAATAAGTTTTACAAAATCCTTATCATTTCCAAATGCCACTGACGGCTTATATCCTGAAGCTTTTCCAATTATGCTATAACCAATACCGTTAAAAGTGCTTATGTTAAACCTTTTATTTATTTTATACACTCGGTTTTTTAGTTCCTGCTCCGCTTTTTTAGTAAATGATAATAATAATATTTCTTCCGGTTTTATATTCTTCATACGATACAAATACGCAACTTTTCCGAGGATAGTTTGAGTCTTTCCAGTTCCTGCACCCGCAATTACGAGCGTATTATCCTCTTCACATACAATAGCCCTCCTCTGATCACTATTATTTTCAATATTTAATTTTTTCAGTAATTGCGATATTCTTTCAGATTCTTTTATTATGAATTTTTCATTATATTTATCAATTATCTGCCTGCCATTACTCTGATAGTTTAGATATTTTAGAATTAATTCTTTTAAATCTTGTTCAGTTGTTGTTTTTTTGAGATTAAAATTAATTTTTTTTGTTAAATATCCAAATTTTTTATTCCAAGTGGTATATTTCTTTTTATTAAAATATTCACTTCCCGCCATAAAAAATTTAAATTCTTCAACAGCCTCTTGGAAACTTTTTCTATATTTCTTTATATCCAATAATCTTTTATTTGCTTTGTTTATCTGATATTCTTTGTATATAAAGAAAAAAATGATATAAACTAATGCAAGAATTAATATTATGTAAATCATAATTAGTTTAACTTCTCAAAATTAAATGTAAAACTTATCTAAAAAGAGTTCAGAAACAGATATATCCAAAACGAACTCTGGTTTTAAACCATAGGCGTGCTTGAGAAAACATTTGATTAACAACTTAACTTATATTTCAATCTTACTTCTATTCAGCTAAATAATCAAGAAAAATTACGCAAAAAAACACCTAATGAAAGATGTTTTTATGTTTTTGCGGTTTTTGACGGACATCGGTCTCTCCCGCCAGAGGCGGGCAGGCGAACCACGTACTAGGTTGGCTCCGTGTCTTGGACCAAATCCGAACCTATTTCAGGAAAAATCCGTAAACGGATTTTGAATAGATTCCGTCCAGCATTTCCGCCCGTCTCAGCTCCGCTTCGGCGAGCAAAACAGAAAAATTTTCTAAACATTTTTTAATAGCCCCCACGCAAAAATTCCTCCCCCCAAACCCCCTTCCTTTTTGCCCGTCCGTTTAATATCAAGCCAAAAAATTTTGAAAAAAGGTGGCGTCGGGGTGGTGGGTGGAAATAAAAAATTTAAACCTCATTATTATTTTATCAAATTAGTTTCATTTCGAGATCCATCCTCAACACTTCAATTAATAAAGATCAGGGGCTTTTTATCTATCCCATTAAAAAACTTCTTCATCGTAATAAAAACTTCGTTTTGAAGCCTGGATTTCAAATCCTCATTTCCTCCTGCCATAAATTCTGCTGCCCAAACACACCCAACACTATCCGAAGAACTAAATTTTTCTTTGATATTCTTAAATCCCTCCCTAATGAGTTTGTTATTTAAGAATGATTCGATCTCTCTTACAATACTTATGGGTCCATTTTTAAAATGGGCAACCACAGCATAAATATCATAAGCATCTTTTTCCTTATAGCGAGCCGCGAGTGTAATTCCTTTCATTGTTAGGATAGCCACTACATCCGCCACTTTTATCTTTACTGTATTCTTTGCTCTGTTTGGTAAAGTGCCTTTCAACTCATATTCAAAATAATGATCCGATACAATATCAACTCCTCTTGCCTTTCTTGCAAGAAAATCGGTTTGGATTCGCTGATGTCTATGGACTTTCGTGGTGCCGCCGTATTCACCAGCTAGAAAGTCAAGTTCTACTACATTTCCATTAGTCTTCCGTTCAAAGGCAAAAGGGACTACCTGGCCGCCTTTGCTTTGCTTTTCCTGATATCCTCGCTCTTCTAGAAGATTAATAATCTTTTGATATCCTTTGTCAGAAACGCGGGAAAAATCAATAGCAAGGTCGATATCAATAGACCCTACATGCTGAAAATTATCTTTGGGCTCTTGATATTTTTTGAGAAGAAAATAAGGAGCCCAACCTCCCACAAGATACAAATGCGGTCGATATGCTCCGAGCAACGTCATAACCTCAAGAAGTACTGATTGAGAGGCCTTGACTATATCTGTTTCAAAATCATTTGTTAAGCGTTTCATAATTAGAAAGAAATAACCTTGTCCCGCAAATATTCTGCCTGTTCCCTCCCCCGAGCAGGGTACTTGTACAGATCAAGATAAAGCTGAATATTATTAATAACTATGGTTTGTTTTTTTTCTTGGGGATCAATCCAAATAAAATCTTCTTGAGGGATAACTAAATTCACGTTTCCGGAAATTTCTACCTCTTGAAGATTTAATATCTCGACCCATTTCTTCACATCCTTGGAATTTTTTACATAAAAATCAACGGTCTGAAAGCGAACAAACGGAGCAACTTGATTTGCTCCAGCCATACGAGTAAGGGCATAAAAAAGCTTATTCTTTTTTGCCTCGGCTTGTATTCGTTTAATAAATTCTTCAGGAGTCAGTTCTGAAAAATAGCTCTGAATCTGGTTGTTTTCAAAACTATATTGATTTCGCATTTCATCAAGCAATTTCCTCGGATCTGCAAATTCAATTGTTCTTTTATTCTTAAGATAGCCCAGATCCTTTAATTGTCCAGCAAACTTAGAAACAAATCCAATACTGGAGTTAATTCGCTTTGCTAATTTACGAACCGTAAATTTTTCTTCTGAATTATTCAAAAGGGTAATTAAAAATGCCCAACGTTCTTTGGTAACGAGTTTAAGCTGTTTATTGATTTTTATTTGTTTTGTATTCTTTTCCATAAATGTTCACTATTTTGGCTAATGTTCACACTCTGTGAACATTATACCTTTTTGTAAACATTTGGTCAAGCCCCTTGGTAGGACAGCCTGTCCGCCTTTGGAGGAATTTTCGAACTTTTAAGTGGATTGATTCGGTTAAATATCCTGAAATTATGATGAAACAGTTAAAAGAATTGTTGCTTATTGTGGGATGATTATAGTGGCTCCCCGCTTCGGTCCAGAACCTTAAGGAATCAAGCCTAGAGGGCGTTCCCGAGGATAAAAATATCGGATTTAATGACGGAGGTCGGTCGGGTTCAAACAAGGAAAATCTATTTTAAATCCTGAACAAAGCCGAGGGATGAAACAAATTTAAATCCTGAACAAAGCCGAGGGATGAAACAAATGAGACAGTATAATAGAATAAAAAGTACCTGACACCTTTATTTCCCTCTACTCAAAAGTGTTACCTATGTACTCATCTTGTACATTCTCTTGACAAAAAGGTATAATTCTGTTACACTTGTTAACAACACGATGAAGTGTTATTCATTAAAACTTAAAAAGTCAAAAGGGAGGAAATGGAAATGAAAAGCCTATTAGCTTTAATGTCTCTATTTTTTATCGTTGCGTCTTATGCGCAGGAATTTGAAGTAACAGGCGTGTCTGTAAATTCGGGTAAAGGTGCTACAACTTCAGGACTTGATATTGGCGTGAAGTTGGAAAAGTCAGATTAATTGTTGAGTGTAAAAGGTAACTCACAACGGGTTCAGTTTATTTATAGTCATAAGTTGCCGATTACATTTTCAGTGGGCGTGTCGGGAGGATTTTTCAAAAATATGCCATGGCTTGGTCCGTACGCCACTTTTATGCCAACAAAATGGTTGTCTTTCATGCACTGGTCTGGTTGGTCAGCGGGCGAACCCGAGGAGCCAGCAATAGAAATTAACGATTTTTTCGTATTAAATGCTGTATATTTGTCAATATGGAAAGTACAGTTACGACATACGAGAATGGATTTTTTGGGCGATGCTTTTTCTATGCCAGGAGTGTCTTTGACCGTTCCAATTCCAATGAAGAAAATCAAAATTTCTGTTGCAGCGGATTACGATCTAACAACAGACGAGCCATACTACAACATAGGTGTTTCATACACGCGATAAAACGTAACGTCTAGGACCATCAATATTCGTGGATTTTTGTTCTTGAATATTGATGGTCTGTTTTTGTTTTAAAGAAAAAAACAAAAAGAAATTTATTATAAAAAATAAAAAATTATAAATTTATTTTTTGGGCGAGTAATATGTCGCCTAACATCGATCTCTCCCGCCAGAGGCGGGCAGGCGAAAGACGTACTAGGTTGGCCCCCCGACTCGGTCTGGAAACTTGAAAAATCAATCCCAGAGGGCGTTCCCGGGGATAAAAATGTTGAGAATTATAACGGACATCGGTCTAGCTCAAATAAGAGAAATAAGACAAATGAGACAGTATAAAAAGGATATTCTTGCCCCTTTTTAGTATCTTTATCATTCCCCTGTCGGCGTCCACCTCAACTAAATCCCCGGGTTTGAATAACTTGGTTCCAATTTTAGTATTTACTATACAAGGTATTTCAAATTCCCTAGCAATTATAGCTGCACGGCAAATAACACTTCCTTCGTTTGTAACCAAGGCACCGTATTTCCTAATAGCGGGTACAAAATCTTGACGGGTCATGCTCGTAATCATTATGTCACCGCCATCAACTTTATTGAAATCTTTATTAGCCAAAACTCTTTCCACCTCTGGTCCTTGAATCATAGCGGTGTTCTTCCAGTGAGTCTCTTAATTCCTTCCCATTATCTTCGAGTTCTTTTTCTAATTCTTCTTTCGTTTTTATGACTTTTAAATCCTTATCTTCTGTTGTTTTTTTTTCATCTA
>JAHIMV010000058.1 GCA_018896315.1 Patescibacteria group bacterium
CAAATTTGTCTAAATTTACGACCCAGCCCTTTCTAACCTTTAAATTTTAGAAAAACTGGGATTAATTAATTTATTATTTGCAACACATCTCCCCGTTACCTCAGAAAGAGCTGGGGAAGGAAATTTCGTTACAAATTTGAGCACCCTGTTAAATGCCACCCTGTGGCAATTTCGCTAAAAGCGAAATTATTTAACAGGGTAAAGGTTTTGTAACTGAAATTTGTTCGCTAATTCTCCAAATTTCAGACAAAGCCCTTTATTTTTTAGGCTTTTTCTTGGCTGTTTTCTTTTTAACTGTTTTCTTTACTGCCTTTTTAACTGGTTTTTTAACAATCTTTTTAACTGTTTTCTTTACTGCCTTTTTATCAATTTTTTCTCCTAAGTTTACTAAACTATCAAACTGTTGGGTTAATAATTGACTGGCCTTTAAAAACGCCTGGATTGGTGAAATACTGCCGTCAGTTTCAATCCCTAAAATAATCTTATCAAAATCTGTTCTTTTCCCTACTCTCATATTTTCTACATTGACAGAAACATTTAAAATCGGACTAAAAATTGAATCGGTAACAATTGTACCGATTTCTAGACCAGCTCGTAATTTTTCTTCCGAAGCGACCCAACCATATCCATTAGTTACCCATATATCCATTTCTAAATTGACTTTCTTGTCTGTTAAAGTGGCAATTAATAAATCAGGGTTAACTATTTCCACGTCTGATGACTTTTCAATATCACCTGCTTTAACCTTTTTTTCTCCACTTACCTTTAAGCTTAGTTTAATAGGCTCGTCTTTTTCAGTAAGAATTTTTAAACGAAGGGCTTTTAGATTTAAAATGATTTCTAAAATATCTTCTTTAACTCCTTCTAATGTAGAAAATTCATATTTGACTCCTTTTATTTTTACTGCTGTTACCGCCGCTCCCGATAAAGAGGTCAATAAAACCCTTCTTAGGGCGTTGCTCCAGGTAATACCATATCCCGGCCAACAAGGTTCAATAAAAATTTGACCTTTGTTTTTATTTTTAGGGTCCAGTTGAGATTCAACTTTTGTTGGTAAAAAATTCTCCATATAATTCAATTTAACAATATAACAATTTAAAAACCAAACAATACTATCTCGCAAAAAAACAATATTTATAATCTCTTTTGTTAAATTGTTAAGTTGCTTAGTTGTTAGGTTGATTATTTATCGACTATAAAAACCAATAATTAACTCTGTTTCAAATGTCTGAGGTAAATCCTCTGAGGCTGGATTTTTTAAAATCTTGATTTCTGGTTTTTTCTTATCTAAACTAGCCCAAGCCGGAAAAGTGTCCCTATCTTTAACCTGCTCTATTTTTTCTTTTACTTTTTCTATAATCGCTTTTTTTTCTTTAGGTTGAATAGCATCCCCTGTTTTCACTTGATAAGATGGCACATCAACTAGCCGTCCATTAACTAAAATATTTCCATGACTAATCAGCTGTCGGGCTTGTCTACGAGAACTAGCAAAACCTGCTCGATAAACAACATTGTCTAATCTTTTTTCTAAAAAAGCTAAAAATATCTCTTCTGTATTGCCTTCTTTTTTCTTGGCTTTAACAAAATAATTTTTAAATTGTTTCTCTGAAACATAATAAGAACGTCTTAATTTCTGTTTTTCTCTTAATTGGCGGCCATAATCTGATATGCGGCCATAACCTTTGGGTCCGTGTGCTCCTGGCGGATACTTTTTCTTAACTAAAACACATTTTTGAGAATTGCAACGATCTCCCTTTAAAAAAAGTTTTTTACCTTCTCGACGACAAATTTTACATTGGGGACTAGACTTCATTTTAACATTTTAACAAACGCTTCGCCCCGTCACTTGCGAGCAAGTGAGGGCTTCGCTTTAACAATTTAACATATTTAATTGTTAAGTTGTTTAGTTGTTTAGTTGTTTAGTTGATTTACACTCTTCTTGCTTTTCTAGAACGACAACCATTATGAGGTAATGGGGTAATGTCTTTAATAGACAAAATATTCAGACCATTAGAATAAAGTGATCTGACAGCTGATTCTCGACCCATACCCACGCCTTTAATAAAAACTTGGACCTCTTTAAGTCCTGTTTCTTTGACTTTTTCAACAACATTCCTGACAATAACACTTGCGGCATAAGGAGTAGCTTTTTTAGGCCCTTTAAAGCCCAATTTACCAGCGCTAGCCCAAGCCAAAACATTGCCAGATGGATCAGTTAAGCTAACGATTGTATTGTTATAAGAAGCCTTAATATAAGCACGGCCTCGAGGAACGTTTTTAATTATTTTAGATTTCTTCTTTACCATAATTGTCGAAATTTTAGAGCGTAGCGATAAAAATTTCGCTACAATTATGAGTACCCTGTTAAATAAAAATCTTTGATTTTTAATTTGCTTTGCAAATTATTTAACAGGGTAAAGGTTTTCTAACAAAAATTTCTGCGTCTGCGACTTGAAATTTCTGAGAAAACTCTTTAAGTCTTTTTAGCTGCGGACTGGCGCCCACTGCCCATGGTTTGACGGACATTACCCCTAACGGTTCTGCTGTTTGTTTTTGTTCTCTGTCCTCTAACTGGTAAATGAACTGTATGTCGTAAGCCGCGATAACAGCCAATCTCTTTTAATCGCTTAATATTACCGGAAATATCCCTTTTTAAGGTTCCCTCTGTACGACACTTGTTTTCTATAACCTTTCTTAATTGTTCAATTTCTGAAGTAGTTAAATCTTTAACCCGTTTGTCTGGATTAATTTTGGTTTGTTTTAAAATCTTATTTGAAGTGTTGCGACCAATACCAAAAATATAGGTTAAACCTATTTCAGTTCTTTTATTAGAGGGTAAATTAACACCAACAATTCTTGCCATAAACGTTTACGCTTAAATAACCAATAACCAAGATACAAGATACCTGCCTGCCAGCAGGCAAACAAATCCCAAATAACAAATCACAAATCCCAAACAAATTCTAAATCCCAAATCTCAAATTCAAAACTGCTTGTTGTTTGGAATTTTGAATTTTGAACATTTGATATTATTTGAAATTTGGTGCTTGAAATTTGGTGCTTTATAGCTTGTTTGGTCATTGTATCTTGGAATATAGAATTTCCGCACAGGGTGCGGCTATCCTTGTCTTTGTTTATGTTTAGGGTTCTTGCAAATAACGCGAACCTTTTTGCCGCGTCGAATAACTTTACACGAACGACAAATCTTTTTAACTGACGCTCTTACCTTCATGCCAAATTTGTCTAAATTTACGACCCAGCCCTTTCTAACCTTTAAATTTTAGAAAAACTGGGATTAATTAATTTATTATTTGCAACACATCTCCCCGTTACCTCAGAAAGAGCTGGGGAAGAAAATTTCGTTACAAATTTGAGCACCCTGTTAAATGCCGCCCTGCGGCAATTTCGCTAAAAGCGAAATTATTTAACAGGGTAAAGGTTTTGTTGCTAAAAAATCTTCGCCTCTCGACAAGCTTGAGGCTCGATTTTATCAGACAAAACCGTTAAAATCGGTATACTATTCTGCCTTTGGTTAAATCATAAGGACTCATCTCTAGTTTTACTCGATCGCCTGGCGAAATTCTAATGCGATGTATTCTCATTTTTCCAGAAAGGTGAGCTAAAATGTCTTTTCCATTATCTAGTTTTACGCGAAAGCTAGCCGAGGGTAATAGTTCCTCAACTACGCCTTCGGCAGTTAAAAAATCCTTTGAGATTTTTTCACGATCAGGCATAATTTAAATAAAATGTAAAATGTAAATATCAAAATGTAAAATTCAGGTATTCGCCTTTGGCGAATTTTAAGAACCTGCTCGCTTCGCTCGCAGAACCCTGAAATTAAATCTTATTGTATAAATAACAAGGTAATTTAATTATAATATAATCGTAAATTTTCGTTAGAAAATTTACACCTTAATTTTGACTTTTGATTTTTAAATTTTAAATTACTTATGTTCCTATGTTCTCATGTTCTAATGTTCTTATGTTCTAACATTTTACACACTTATTAAATACTGTCAAGTATTTTTATGTCAAGTATTTTTAGCTATCCAAAAGCTTAATAGAAAAATTAATGTGATTGGAAAAAACTGGCATTTGCTGCCAAAACCAAGGCCATAAATTTATCTCTACTTTTTTAATACTTAATAAATTCTCTAAATTTTGACTGGCAAAACTCTTTTTTTTAAATCTAATCTCTTGTTTTAATTTATCAAGGTCATATTTCTTAACAACCTCTTCTTCTAAGAAAATTTTGATTGTCCATTGTCTTTTAGAAAAGTCTTTTTTTAAGATTTCAATTTCCCATTTTTCTGGATGAAACTCAAAAACCTGTTTTCCCAACTCAATTTCTGAAAATTGGTTATCATTAATTAACTCTTGCTCAGCTTCATTTAATAAATTTTGAACTTTATAGATAACTAACCATTCTAAGTCTTTTTCTTTAAAAACAATTATCTGTTCTGTTTTATCGTCCTCTAATTCCTCTATGAATTTATACCCAGACCAAACTTCTTTATCTCGGCTAATAATTACCCTAGCCGGAATAGTATCTAAATTAAAAAGTATTGTTTCTGTAAGGCTGTCTAATTTTATTTCAAAATCCATAATCAAAGGCTCTGAGGCAACGATTAAGTCTATCTGGGCCCTGGGAAACCAAGTAAAGAAAAAAATTAGAATTAGAATTATTAAACCTGTTAAATAAAACCTTAAAGTTGGAAACTGATATTGCATAATAGAAAATGTAAAATGTAAATATCAAAATGGAAAATGACAATGTAAAATTCAAAATTATTTTTATTAAAAATTAGAGTCCCGATTTCTCGCTGAACAAACCACCATGCAACGTTTAACATCTGCGTTACACAACCTCTCCTTAGTTAATTCGTCAAAAATGTTGCTATTTGCTACACTCATAATAGTAATCGTAAATTTTCGTTAGAAAATTTACACCTTAATTTTAATTTTTGATTTTTGATTTTTGATTTTTGATTTATAAAAATATTTCTATATTTTCATGTTCTTGTGTTCTTATGATTTAGCCCAGATACTCTATCTCTTCCTTTAATTCTATATTAAATTTATCTTTGACTTGTTTTTTAATTAATTCAATCAAATTTTTAACATCTCTAGCCTTAGCCTGACCAGTATTAATAATAAAATTAGCATGCTTTTCGCTAATTTTTGCCCCACCGATTTGCCTACCTTTTAGCCCGCATTTATCAATTAATAGTCCGGCACTACTTAATTTTGGATTTTTAAACACACATCCTGCGCTAGGTTGAGAAGGATGGGATTTTCTTCGACGTTGTAAAATATCTTGAATTATTTTCTCATTTTCCTGGTTTTTTCCTTTTTTTAAACTCAAAACTACATTTAAAATAATATCTTTATTTTTCTTAAAAATACTTTGGCGATAAGCAAATCTTATTTCTTTATTTTTTAGTTCAATAACTTCACCTTCTCTTAAAACCGTAACTTTTAATAAACAGTTTGAAATTTCCTGGCCAAATGCCCCGGCATTACCGCGCACTGCTCCGCCAACAGTTCCAGGAATGCCTGCTGCCCATTCTAAACCAGTTAAATTGTTTTTTACTAAAAACATAACTGTCTGGCTCAATCTTAAAGCTGATCCTAGTAATAACTTATTTCCTACTAATTGGCATTGCTCCATTGATAATTTGATTACTAATCCTTTAAATCCTTTGTCAGAAATCAAAAGGTTACTCCCTCCGCCAATGACAAAATAAGGAATTTTTTTCTTTTTGGCCCATTTAATTACCTGAATTAACTCCTCTTCTGTTTTTACTTGGCAAAAATATTTAGCTGGTCCGCCAATTTTAAAGGTGGTTAATGGGGCTAAGTTAATATTTTTTTCTATTTTCCCCTCAATCATTTGATTTAAATCTTTTTTGTTTATCCCTATCCATATTTTAACACTTTTTAAAGTGTTGGCAAATTATTTTTAAAATGTTAAAATAAGTATTTAGGTACTTAGGAGTTGAGTATTCGGGATTAAGCTAATTACCCAATTAACCAATTAACTAATAATTTTATGAATCTTCCTACTATTCAAGAAATAAAAACAAAAGATTTCTTCTGGATTGACATTTCTCGCTGCTCTCCAGAAGAAATGAAGCACCTTGAACAAAAATTTGGGTTTCATCCAGTTCATTTAAATGATTGTCTTTCTACACTTCAGCGCCCAAAACTTGATGTTACTGAAAAGTATATTTTCATGGTTCTTCTTTTTCCTATTTACAATCGTAAAACTAGAAAAGTAACTTCTTCAGAAATTGACTTTTTTATCAATTCTGACTATTTAATTACTGTTCATCGAGGAGAACTTTCTTCTTTGATTAATTTTTTTAATTCTTGTAAAATTAGTGACTCTCAGCAAAAAAAATATTTTTCTGAAAACCCTTCTGCATTAATTCGTGAACTTCTAAGTCGTTTATTTTCCTATTGTCTTCCTATTTTAGACACCCTAAGTCTTAATATCACTAGTATTGAAAACCATATTTTCCAGGGCTATGAAAAGAAAATGGTGAAAGAAATTTTGATATCTAAAACAAATATTGTCAACTTTAGAAAAATAATGCAGGCCCACCGCTTGGTTGTATCAAAACTTTTAAAAAAAAGTAATATCTTTTTTTCAACTGGGCAGTTTAAAATATATTTTGATGAACTCTTGGAAACCATTGATGATATTTGGGGAAACTTAGAAAATCTAAAGCAAAGTATTGAAGCGACAGAAAAAACAAACAATTCGTTAATTTCTTTTCAACTTAATGATGTTATTAAAATCCTGACCACTATTTCTGTTGTTATTCTTCCTATTACTTTAATTGCCACTATTTTTGGAATGAATCTGCAATTCATGCCTTTATCTAATAATCCTTCCTCCTTTTGGATAATTATTCTTATTATGGTTATTATCTTCAGTGGGTTAGTTTACTATTTTAAAAAGAAAAAATGGCTTTAAGTCGCGCTTTGCACGACTACCTTAAACCTTAAACTATAAACGATAAACAATTTTATGCTCAAACTTTTCAACACTCTTGATAGAAAAAAACAAATATTTAAACCGATTAAAAAAGGTGTTGTCGGGCTATATAGTTGCGGTCCGACCGTTTATAACTATGCTCACATTGGTAATTTGCGAGCATATATTTTTGCTGATATTTTAAAAAGAACCTTAAAATACAATCAGTACAAAGTAAAACATGTAATGAATATTACTGATGTTGGCCATCTTACTTCTGATGCAGATGAAGGAGAAGATAAAATGATAAAAGCCTTAAAGCGTGAAGGCAAAGAATTAAATGAAAAATCAATGAAACAAATTGCCCAATTTTATACAAAGGCATTTAAAAATGATATTAAAAAACTTAATATTTTTAAACCAAATAAATGGTGTAGGGCATCAAAACACGTTAAAGATATGATAAAAACTGTGAAAAAAATAGAAAAAAACAACTATTCTTATGAGACTTCTGATGGAGTATATTTCAATACTGAAAAAATGTCAGATTATGGAAAACTGGCTGGTTTAAATATTAAAGGTATCAAACCTGGCGCTCGGGTAAAAATAAATCCAGAAAAGAAAAACCCCATTGATTTTGCTCTTTGGTTTAAAGCTATTGGCAAAGGAAAAAAACATATTATGCAATGGGATTCTCCTTGGGGAAAAGGATGGCCAGGCTGGCACATTGAATGTTCAGCAATGTCAACCAAGTATCTTGGCCAGCCGTTTGATATTCATACTGGTGGAATTGATCATATTGCTATTCACCATACTAATGAAATAGCTCAATCCGAAGCAGCTGAAAAAAAACCTTTAGCTCATTACTGGCTTCATAATGAATTTTTAATTTTAGATAAGGAAAAAATGGCTAAAAGCGGCGAATCCTTTATTACTTTATCAACTTTAATTAAAAAGGGCTTTGATCCTTTGGCTTATCGTTATCTTTGTTTGAGCGCTCATTATCGCTCTCCATTAAGTTTTAGTTGGGAGAGCCTTAAGTCAGCTCAAAATGCTTTAAATAACCTTTATCAGGTGGTTGCCCGCTATCCTAAACCAGGAAAAGTAATAGAATCTGATGGGCAAAAATTTAAACAAGCCATTAATGATGATTTAGACACTCCTCAAGCCCTGGCCATTGTTTGGGATTTAATTAAAAACGATTATCCAGAGAATAAAAAAATGGCCACTCTTTTAGAATTTGACAAGGTTCTTGGTTTGGATTTAGCTAAGACAAAAATCGCTTTATCAAAAGTCCCTAGTGAAATTAAAAAGTTAGTTGCCCAAAGAGAAGAATTGCGCAAACAAAAAAATTGGTCAGAAGCTGACCAAATTCGCAAACAAATAGATAAAAATGGTTATATAATATTTAAAGATAATGCAGATGGAACCTCAACTGTTATAGAAAAACAGAAAGAAATAAAAATTGATGATTTTTAATTAAACCTACTTTAAAAATCTTTTCACTATTCGCCAAATTTTTTCTTCTACTTCTTCAATTGACAAAAGTTTTCCTTTTTTCACACATTCAACTGTAGTAAATTCCTTGGGGAACAATTTAACTACCTCACAAAAAACTTTTTCTGCCTGTTTAATATGAGAAATATCCTGTTC
>JAHIMV010000059.1 GCA_018896315.1 Patescibacteria group bacterium
TGGACAAATATCAGAAAAAATATAATGAAGAAATGCCGATGTGGACGGCAGAAAGTTATATCACCAGCCAAGCCAGGAAAATCTTTTATTTTAATCAGCTCTTCTTTTATCTTATCTGACGTTTGAACTTCTTTATTAATAATAGACGCCAAGAGTCTGATTGAATCATAACTTTCTGCCGTCCACATCGGCATTTCTTCATTATATTTTTTCTGATATTTGTCCAAAGCCGACTGCAGTTCAGTATTTTGCGTGTCATAAGACACAATCGCCGTAGGATAAATAATTCCTTCCGCTAAATCTTCAAGGCCATCTATAAATGACTCTGTATCCGTTCCTAAATTACAAATAACAGGCTGGTCCAATCCCAATTCCCGGGCCTGCTTAATTAAATCTATTTCATTTTGATATCGGCTAGCTAAAAGCAAAACTTCGGGCTTTTTTTCCCTAGCCTTAGTAAGAGAAGTGCGAAAATCGGAATCATCCCTGTTGTGCGATTCCGTCAATAAAACCTCTCCCCCTTTGCTCTCAAACGCTTCCTTAAATCCTTCATAAAGTCCTTTCCCTGTCGGATTATTAAGATAAAGAGCAACAGCGGTTTTATATTTGTCTCCGGCAAATTCCCCTAATTTTTTGCCCGCTTGAGTAGCATTACCCCTTAGATTAAAAACATAATCGCCGACTTGAGTTAAGTCGGGCGTATGAGTAAAACCAATTAATATCACTTTATTTTCCTGAGCCAGTGGTGCCAAAGCGCTACAAACATCAGAAAGTTGGCACATTAAAATTTGAACTTTATCAATATTAATCAACTTATGAGCAGCAGAAACTGCTTTTTCAGAATTTCCCTCTGAATCTTCATAAATAATTTTTATTAACTCTTTATTTTTATTTACTTCCTCTAAAGCAAGTTCTATACCTTTTTGTGGCTTTTCGCCCCATTCAGCATTCTTCCCAGTTAAAGGCAAAATCGCCCCGATTTTAACAATTTCTTCTTCGGCAGATTGCTTTTTAGCAGTTGTGTACCAAATCCCACCAATTATAATAAAAATAATTACAACCCATAAAATTGTTTTTGTTGTTTTTTTCATAGATTTTTGGGTTATTAAGCCAATTTTTTAAAACCTTAATTTATAAATCCAATCATGAGAACCAACAGTAAGAAAAGTGGCTTTATTCCTGCTCACAAAACGAAAAAAAATCCTATACTTTTTGTCAATACGAAAACTCCATATCTGTTTGCCTTTCGGTTCCAATTTTTCGGTGTGAAGTGATGAGTAAAAAGGATTCCTCTTAAATATTCTTTCCTGTCTTTCGGCCTTTTTTTGAATAGACTGAGGTAAATCTTTATAGCGATCTTGGAATTCTTGAGTGGTAAAAACCTCCATCATAAATTACTTTCTTAATTCTCTAAGAGATTTTATTTTTTTAATCCTTCCATTCTGGTAATCTTTCTCTGCTTTTCCTAAACTTTTTAAAAAATCAGAACTAAAAAAACCAAGACCAGCAGCCAATCGCTCAAATCTGTCAACATTCATCTCAACTAAAATCTTTTGCGGTCGCTTTAAACGAGATTTAATTGTAATATCAAGTGAAGCCATATTATTATTATAAACTACAAAAATATTATGTCAATATTTTAATCTTATATCTCTAATCTTAATCCTATCAATTTTAATCTTTACTCCTCATACGGCATTTATCCCGTTAGAAACCTTGGTTTTCTAATGGGACAAATTGGCCGTTTTTGACGATTGTTATTCTACTAAAATACCCTCGCCATTCTGAACCCTAAATACTTTTTCTACTCTTTCTGACAAGCCATTTACTCCAATTTTTATTTGACCACCAGCTCCTATTATATCAATAGAATAAAAGACATCTTTAATGCCTTCAGGCGTTATCTCCTCTACCTTCTCAATAGCACTTTTAATTGCCAACATCGCATCGTATCCAAAAGCAACCATAGGTAGGGCAGGCGCTTCTTCTCCATATTTCTCTCTATATTTCTTGTCAAGATCTCGTGATATTTCATTATCTTCCACATAGATGCTTGTGAAATATACTCCTTCTGCTGCCTCACCTGCTACCATAATTATGTCCGGTATCAAAGCATCACCAGATAGAATCTGGGCTTCTAATCCTAATTCTTTTGCTTGTTTTAAAAACATATCTGTGTTCATAGGAACAAGGGGCAGATAAACAGCATCTGCGCCTTTAGATTTTATCTTACTGATAATAGTTCTAAAATCACTTTCTCCAACAGTCACTTTCTCTTCTAATAAAACTTTTCCTCCTAACCCTTGGAATTCTTCTTTAAAAGCTGGAGCAATTACTTCTGACCATTCGTCTTGATGTAAAACAATAGCAACTTTTCTAAGATTCAACTCATTATAAGCATAATTAGCCATTCTTTTTCCAGATAATTCAGTAGAAAATCCTGTGCTAAAAATATAATCTCCTTTTTCTAATTCGTTAGTGCTATCCCAAGCAACTATCAATGGAATTTTATTCTGCTCAAAAATTGGCATTACAGCTTTAGCTCCATGAACAAACGGCATAATACCAATATCTATTTTATCTACATTAATTAATTTCTGGGAAGCTGTTACTGACTTTTTATTGTCATATTCATCGTTCTCAAAAACTACCTTAATTTGCCTACCTTTAATTCCTCCTATCTTGTTTACATCTTCTACTGCTATCTCAATTCCTTGTTGGATACTTATTCCAACTATAGCAACTTCGCCTGTTAATGGTAAAATTGCTCCAATCTTAACAACATCTTCTTCAACAGATTGCTCTTTGGTGGTTGTATACCAAATCCCACCGATGACGACAACGGCAATTACAATCCATAAAATTGTTCTTGTTGTTTTATTCATTGTTTTTTTATCTAATTTATAAATTATTTTTTATAAAATTTTAATGCCTGTTTTTTAATTTCACTCTCAAAAAAATTTTTCATATTTCCTAAATCAACGGGATTTTTAAAAAAATTTACTTTTTTTATATCACTTTTATCAACATCATCAAAATAAGTTAATTGCGACAAAAATAATTTTTTAGAAAACATTTCTTGAAAAATCTTTTCAGCATTATCAATAATTTGTTTTAAAGTATTTTTTTCACTTTTTAAAATATTATACAGGTCTAAATAATCACGCCAACTTCCACGACGATTTAACGCATAAGCTTTAGCACTGGCAATATCTAAAACTGACAAAAGTTGTGGTCCTTGTTTCACATTAACTAATTTATTCTTAAATTCAAAAGGGAAATATAAAAAAGTTATTTTAATATTATCTTTGTTAAAAAAAGTAAATTCATCATTATTATTAATTGCTATTTTTTTAATTAAAAAATTTTTTCTTATTTTATTTAACAATGCGCGATTAATTGATCGGTAACAAAAAAAATCAAAATCATAAGAAAAGCGATGATTTAATTGCAAAGCCAAAGCCGTACCGCCAGCTAAATATCCTTCCTTTTTAAAACTGTTTAAATTTTTAAAAATTTCTAATCTTTTTTTATCTAAAATTTGTAAATTATTTTCTGTCATAAATATTTTTTATATATTGTTTTTCATTTGATAGTTTTTTAATACCTAAAAATAGTTTGGACAAACCTAAAATTTTGGGTTCGTAAAGCCCTTTTCTTAATTTTATAAACTCTTTTTTAATTTCTGGTTTTGAATATAATTTAAAAAGATATTCTGTTTGTCCCCAATCACCTAATGCCAAAGTTTGATGAACAATTAAATTCTTATTTTCTTCTAAATCTAAATTTTTAAAATTAGTAAACCAAAAAAGGTTTTTTAACGGTAAAAGTTTATCTTTCATAATTTAATTTTACACCAAATTTTATTTAAAATCAATCCCGTGTAAAACCTCCATTCCATTGTAGCCAGATTTTAAATTTTGAATTTTAAGCATAATATAATTCTATCACATTTATCAAAATAAAAAAATGTAGTTTAAACTTATTCCTCGTACAGGACAAATTGGCCGTTTTTGACGGTTTCTACTCTATTACCTGCCAATTACCATTTTCATATTGATATAATTTTACACTTAACTGCAACACTCTATCCTTGAATCCATTACTTCCCAAAATGGTATTATAATCCTTAACATTTTTCAACGACTCTATTAAACAAGCACTCTCTCCAGGTTCACAGCTCTCCATTGCTTTACTTATATACATCACTTCCTCGTATCCTATTGCTCCATACGCTAAATCAATGAAACTTGCATTAGGATGTTCATTAGAATACTTTTCCGCAAAAACGGTTTCATCAATATTTACATCAATAAAATCTATAGAAATCGTTTTTTCTAATAATTCCTTATTTGCGACCTCTTTTACTTTTGGGGTAATACACTCTGATGCAGTGGCACAAGCCATTGATATATCATAACCTAACTCTGTTAATTGTTTAAACATATTAACAAATTCAAATTCAATCCCTATAGTTATCAACCTATCAACCTCGTCGTTCTTAGCTTTTCCGAAAATGGTTTTAAAATCTTTCTCTCCAAAAACGTACCAATATTCTTTAACGTCTGGTTCTATACTTTTAATACCCATTAAACATTCTTCATTGTAATCACTTTTTGAAAAAATCACTCCTAGTTTTTTATATTTTTTATTTCCTTTCAAATATCTAACTAACTTCTCACAGCCTGTCTCCGAATCAAAATTAGCTTTGAACGCATAGAGATTATCCTTTAACGCTGTTCTGGAATATGCTTCATAAATTAGAGGTTTTTTCGCTTCCCTCAACACAGGACTTATTGAATTAGTAGGTAAAGCAAAGAGAGAAACATAAATATCAGGATTAATAGTATTAAGTAAAAAATTTACTGCACTCACACTTTTTTCGCCACTAAATTGGTTGTCTTCTGCGTATAACTTTAATTTATAGCCATTTATACCAGCTTTTTCGTTTATCTCTGAAATGGCAAGATCCATACCATTAACGAGTGGTTGGCCCATATTAGCACCAGACACGCTTAATGGAACAATTGCGCCAATTTTAAAAACTTTTTCTTCTACTTGCTCTTTACTCACTCCATACCAAATTCCAGCAATTATAATAACGGCAATAACAACCCACAAAATTATTTTCGCTGCTTTGTTCATATTTTTTTAAAATTAATTTATCAATTATTCTCCCACATACGGCACGAATTGGCCGTTTTTGATGGTTTCGATTTTTTTAATCGCTCCATTCTCCAATTCATAAATAGCAGTAGGTATAATTGTCTTATTGTCCTCTGTTATAGTTATAACTCCTGAAACGCCTTCGTATTTCTTAAATGATTCAAAAGTATTTAATAAATCTTCCTGTGTTGGGTCATCTCTTAAAAAAGAAATTAAAATATTCATCGCGTCATAACTTTGACCAGCTGGAATATTGCTTTTTTCTTTATATATTTCTTCGTATTTTATTCTAAATGATTCTCTGTATAAATCAGAACTAATAAATTGCAAGCCAGATGTAAATGATTTGCTTTCATTAGCCAGATATTCATCTACCTCTATTGAATAAAGCTCTCCTTGATAACCAAATTCATTAAGTACTCTGGTTAAATTCAAAAATTGAAAATACGTGCCTAAAAATACAGCATCTGGGTCGTCTTTTATAGTTTTCAATATAACTGTTTTAACATCTGTCTCATCTATTTTAAGTAAGTCTTTGAAATATATAGCTCCGTCTAGAGATTCGAATTTATTAGCAAAAGCTGTTGAAACTTCTTTTTCCCAACTATCTTGAGTACCCAGGACCGAAATGGTGCGTACTCCTTGATTATATACATATTCAGCCATCTGCTCAGCTTCGATAGTTGGGTCTAACCAAATCAGAAGAGGATTGCGAGGATTAGGACGGTTAACAATTGGTGTATATGAAGGCGCGATAACAGGAAACTTATCCTTATCAGTTAAAGGAGCAATTGCGCTTACTTCTGTTTGAAGAAGTGGCCCAATAATAGCTCTTACTTTATCGATTTTTGTGAGCTTCTCATATGCCGATACTGCGTTAGGCGCCCTTCCTTGGGTGTCTTCATATATCATCTTAATTTTCTTACCATTAATACCGCTATTTTCGTTCACTTCATTAACTGCTAACTCAATTCCTCTTTGCGAGGCTTGACCCCATGCAGCACCCTCGCCTGATAACATAAGCATTGCCCCAATTTTAATTACTTCCTTTTCAGCTACCGGCTTTTTACTCACTCCATACCAAATTCCACCGATGATGATAAGGATAATTACAATCCACAAAATTGTTTTGATTGTTTTTTTCATAATTTTTTAAATTAATTTATTATTTTTATGTTACTTATATTATTTTAGAACGATGGCTTCAAACGTCAAATAGATTACTCTCCTAAATAAGATTGTAAGACCCTTGGATTGTTCCTTATTTCTTCTGGTTTGCCATGGGCAATTACTCGTCCTTTTTCCATAACAACAACAATATCAGCAAGGTTTAAGGTAAAATTCATATCATGCTCAATTAAAAGAATTGTTTCGCCTTGATTTTCTAGTTTTTTTAAAATCTCCCCTATTTTTTCTCTCAACTTTGGGGTAACTCCTGCCACTGGTTCATCTAATATTAAAAACTTATGTGGATTTAATATTGTTCTTAAAAGTTCAATTAATCTTTTTTGCCCATAACTTAAATCCCGCGTTAATTGATTTTCAAACTTTTCCATAGCCACTAATTTCAACATTTCCCTAATTTTCTCTTGTTTTTTCTTGCTAATTCTATTTACCCTAAATAAATTTTTAAAAAACTTTGTATCCTCATTATCAAAAGCCAAAAACAAATTTTCTTTTACTGTTAAATTATTAAA
>JAHIMV010000060.1 GCA_018896315.1 Patescibacteria group bacterium
CTGGTTGTTCAGTTGATGAAGGAACCACTGTCTCTGTAACACCTTGTTCCGGTGTTATAGGTCCTCCTTTATGCAAGCCTTTTTGAATCGCTTCTTGAGTAGAACCTTCGCCAACAGATTTTAAGGTTGCTTCTACTTTTTCAGTTGATTCTGCCACTCTTGCTTGAGCTTCAGCAGTTTCCATAATTGCTTGTTGCTGAGTAAATGATTTCATAATATTATTTGCTGCATCGGGGTTATAAACGTCTTGAGCAACCCCGTCACCAGTATAATCAACTTCAATTTTATTATCAATATTAAGCCTTATTTGTCCCACTAATGATTTTTCGCGACCCTGTTCATCTATAATATTTAAAACTCTTGGCGTCCATCCCGCTCCTGACGAAGGCAGGGTTTTTGAATTAATTAGTTCTTTAAAATCTTCAACTGCCCAATTTAAACGATTTTGATCAAATTTACCGTCGCGAGTAAATGCAACGAGATCTTTTATACTAAAACCATCTCCGCCAGATATATTTCTAAGAAAGGCGTTGGTTTCATCAATTGACAAACCATTAATTTTGCCCAAATCTCTAATAATATTTTCTGCGCTCTCATTGGCAGAACCTCTACCAAATAATCGATCGCCTCTATCTAATAAACCATCTAAACGAGTTTTTAAAGCGCCATTAATTGCTTGTTTAAATTCTGGATCTCCAGCCAAAGATGAATTTTCTTTATAATCATCCATTAAAGCCTCTATTGCTTTATCAATTTCTTTTTCCTTTCCTCCTTTTTCTAATAAATTATTAAAATTATTAACATTATCTTGAACTTCTGCTGGCAAAGGAATTGGCTCTATTGGTGCTTCTGGTGTTAATGTTTCCAGTGTTGGAACTGGTTTAGAGACTAGAGGTATTTCCGTTGTTTCTGGTATTTCTGGTTCCGGGGGCGCTGTATAACCATATTCATAAGAATCAATCGCGCCTGGAGCGCCAATTTCTCCAGTATCTAAATCTATTTCTTTAACTGTAATTTTTCCTTCAGCATTTTCAAACTGATAAGCTACTTTATCAGCTATCTTAGTTCTTATTTCTTCAATTGCTCCTCCTTCTCCAGTTTTAACAATACCTTGATCAAGAGCAATTCGATGAGCTGTCTTGCCAGCCCAATCTTCAATAGCGCTTGGATCATTCGCATCACCTTCATAACCAAAACTTTCCGGATCTTTCATCAATTGCCTAATAAAAGCATGTTCTGGCCCTTCACCCTTACCAACTGTAGCTGCAACTAAATCTTCTGGGCTTATTGGTTGTTCAGGCGCTACTGGTACTGGTACTACTACTGCTTCTGAGTCTGGCTCGAGTTGTTGTTGAGATTGTTCTTGACCCTGACCACCTCCTTCTTTCTTCATAAATAAGACTTTTTGAGCATTATCAACAAAATTCTGTCCCATTTGTTTTATTCCCCCCCCAACCCCGCCTTGTTCATAAGAATCCACTAATTTATTAATTGATTCTCCAGCTGATTCACCTGCTGTAAAAGAAATTCTTGCCAAACCAAGGATTCTAACTAGCTGGCCAAATGCCTGGATAAAATCAATGGTTCTTGTTTTCCATCCCATTTTCTTTCTTTGTTCTGTTTTTGCCTGAAGAGTAATAGATCTAATAAATTCAGTTGTTGCCACTAAAGTTAAATCTTTAGCAATATGAGCCATTTTTGACGCTTCTTTAATTTCCTTTTCTTGCTCTTCTGTAGTTATTATATGCTCTCGCCTTAATTTAGTTTTATCAAAACCGACACCAGCTTTCTCAGCTCTTTCTAAAATAGACATTGCAGAATACATTGGCAATCTAAGCGTAGATAAACCAGCAAATGTTAAAGCTGTATTTAAACCATCTTTAACTAATTTTAAAGAATTAACTTTTGTTTTTAAATAAGTATCTAATGTTTTTTTAGTTTCTTTGTCCGTCTGTTTTTCAACTTCTTCACATTTTTTACTTCTTTCTGCGATAATATTAGCAAGAATATGTTTAAATTCTTTTTTTTCTTGTGGAGAAATTGATTCTGCCTCTTCTAATTTTTGCTTAAATTCTTTAATAGCTTCTTGAAGAGGTTTATTTCCTTTTTCAATAATTTCTTTTCTACTGCCACTTGGGTATTTATTTTCCCCTACAGCCTCTGTTGTTCTTGATAATCTGCGTTGATGCCATAAATCTGCTATCTTATCAGTCATTATTTCTAATTGTTCTTTTTCTGTTTTAACAGTTTTGCTCTGTTCTGTATAATTATAAATATCGCCCCTTTTTAGCTTGACTCCTAATAAATCAGTAAGACTTTTTACACCAAAAAGCGTAGTGGCAGTATCATAAAGCATTTTTCCCGCTGTCTTTAGTACCTCTTTAGAGGTAAATACCCCTTTTATTTTTTTCCATAAACCAACTTTTTTCTTTGCCTTATCTCCAGCAGTTTCGGCTTGTTCACTTATTTCTGCAACTTCTTCTTGTACTGACTCAGAAACTTCTTTTGGTTCTTTTAATTCATTTACTTGTTTATCAATATTTTTTTCTGCATCTTCTGCTGTTTTTTCAACAACTTCCTCACCTTTTTTATCCATTGCTTCATTAATTTTTTCTAAAATCTTTTTAAAATTTTCTATTGTTTTAGCTTTTTTCTTATCAGGACTTGGGTCTTGTTCTAATATTTTTATTGAATCTTCTATTTGCTTTTTCTTTTTCTCAAGTTCATCATAAGTTGATTTTTTTAAATCTAAAGCCGCTTCTTCTTTGCCAATATCAATACCTTGTTTTTTTTCAACTGATTCAAAATTATTTAAATCTCCTGTCGTTTCTTGCTCTTCAGAAGAATCCTCCTGTATCTTTTCAAAATTTTTTTTCATAATATAAAATTAAAAATATTTGATTATTTATTTTTTAATTTATTTAAAGTATCTTGTATTTTATTTTGATCTATATCCTCTAAAGCCTTGTTAATTACAGAATCCTGTTTTTGTTTTAAAAAATCAATTTCCTTTTTAAACTCATTATAAATCTCCTGGATTCTTTTTATTCTAAAATTTGTTTCATCTTCTAAGATACGATTTTGAGAACTCATAGTTTAATTGCTAATTTTTTTTGCCAAATTATTTATTTTTTTTATGGCCTCATTGTCTATTTTTTCTATTTTCTTATCATTCTCTTTTTCAATTTCTTCAAAAACTTTTTTAAATTCATCATCAATGTACTGAGTTTCCTGCTGTAAATATTTCTCCTCAAAAACATTAACTAAACGTTCTATCTGCTCTAAAGACATTTTTGGCACAATAGATAGCCATGAATTCTTTACTTCTTCAGGAGCATTCAAAGCGCTAATAAAAAAACCTAATTTTCGACCTAAAAATTCAAAAGAATCTTTAAATTCTTCAGATGTTGGGTCTTTTTCCTTGTCTTTTTTAGAAATCTTTAATTTTTTCATACTAATTGTTAATTTAACTTTATTTAGTATATATTATATATAATACATTATTTTTCTATTTTGTCAATATTATAAAAATCCCTATTTTATCTTGATTTTAATTTTTTCCTTAAAAAAGCCGGGATATCTAACTCATCCTCAAAATTAAACTCTGATTGCGCAGGTAGATCTTGCTCTTTTTCTTTTTTTCCTTTTGTTTTCTTTTTAGTTTCCTTATTTTGTTTTTCCCTATAAACATATATCTTTCCTTTTTCTGTTTCTTTGGTCAAAGAGCGGCTTAATTCTTGTTCCTCTTCCATGTCTTCTAAGCTTTGCAAACTAAACCCATAATCTCCTATTTGATCATAATTAGTAGCAATCAAGGTTACTTTTATCTCGTCTTTTAAATTTTCATCAATCACTGCCCCAAAGACAATTTTTGCCATTGGATCTATCTCTTTAGTAATTATTTCGGCAATTTCATTAACTTCTGCCATTTTTAAATCAGGAGAACCAGTGATAATAAAAACTATTCCATTTGCCTCATTGGCAGAAAGATCCATTAAAGGATTATTTAAAGCGTTTTTTGCGGCTTGAGCGGCCCTGTCTTTGCCACTAGCATGGCCGATTCCCAACATGGTAACGCCTCCTCCCTGAAGCACTGGTTTGACATCAGCAAAATCAACATTAATTAATCCTGGAATATTTAAAATATCAGAAAAAGCCTGAACTCCTTGTTTTAAAACTTCGTCAGCAATATCAAATGCTTCTAAAATAGGTGTTGAACGATCAATCGTATATAAAAGTTTGTTATTGGAAATCGTCATTAAAGCATCAACCCGGTTAATAAGCTTTTTTAGGCCTTGTTCAGCAATGGCTTTTCTTTGCGGGCCTTCAAAAACAAATGGCTTGGTAACAATAGCTAAAGTTAAAACATTTTTTATTTTAGCTGCAATATCAGCAACTACTGGACTGGCCCCTGTTCCAACTCCACCACCTAATCCTGCAGTAATAAAAATAATGTCAGCATTTTTTAATGACTCTTTAATCTCTCGAGTATTTTGTTCAGCTGCAGCTTGTCCTAATTCAGGATCTGCTCCAGTCCCTAATCCTTTGGTTAAAGATTTACCAATTCTAATTTTTTTAACTCGGCCAGTAATTGATTGTAAGGCCTGTGCATCAGTATTAATAGCCACATATTCAACTCCCAGAATATTAGCTTTAAGCATCCGTTTTATGGCTGAACCGCCTGCCCCGCCAACTCCAACTACTTTTATTTTTGAAAAAATTCTTTTATGCGTTTCTTTACAGCGAGCCATATATTATTTTTAATAAATTGGTTTCAAATTTCTATTACAACATTAATTAACAGAAATCTGTAGAAATCTGTAGACCCTCGGGGTCTACACTTTTTTTATATCAAAATATACTAAATTTAAAAAATCGAGCTAAAATCCATAATTGATGCGGGTTTTAGGAGGTCTCTTTTTGGGGCCAGACCCCATAGAATAAGACAAAATTCTTAATAAGGCAATATATTTTTAAATATATTTTTAATCCCTTTCTTTATTCTTGAATCTATCTTGAAAAGAGATGGTAATGTGGTTCTTAGCCCAACTGGCCGCTGTCCCCACAAAACCAAGCCAACAGCTGTGGAAAAACTCGGATCAAAAGCCTTGTTAATACCGCTGACAAAACCCTGGGGCAATCCCAAAGAAGCAGGAATTTTAAATATTTTTTTAGCTGTCTCTACTAAGCCGTCTAATTTGGCTCCCGCTCCGGTTAAAACAGCGCCAGCTGGTAATTTACCACTTCGATCAACCCGAGCCAATTCTTTATCAACCATTTTAAAAATTTCTTCACATCTAGCTTCAATAATTTTGGCAACTTGTTTTTGTGAAGCTGTTCCGCGCTCTTTTTCACTTAAGTCTTTAAAATTTATAAGTTTGTTTTTGCCTGCCTTTTCTAATAAAGAAGTTCCATAATTTACTTTGACTTTTTCTGCTAAATCTACAGGGATACGCAAACCAATAGCAATATCATTAGTAATATGCCGCGCCCCAATAGGCAAAACTTTAGCTGTTAAAACATCTCCTTCTTCAAGAACAGCAAAACTTGTTGTACTGCTCCCAATATTAACAACCAAAACTCCTAATTCTTTTTGTCTTTTATCTAAAACTGATTCTGCTGTAGAAAGAATTGAAAAAACCATTTCATTAATTCCCATGCCAACTCGAAAAAAACACTTTCCTAAATTTTTAATTTGATTAGAAAGTCCAAGAATAATTTGAGCCTCAACCTCTAAACGAACACCTGTCATCCCTAGTGGATCAATAATACCTACTTGATTATCAACTGAAAAACTACGTGGTAAAATATGGATAATTTCATAATTAGGCGGGGTAGCCACTGCTTTAGCCGCTTCTAAAACACGAGTAACATCATCTTGTTTAATCTCTCCATCAGCTCGAGAAATAGCCACTACTCCTCGGCTTTCTTGAGATATAATATGAGTTCCAGAAACTCCGACATAGGCGTTTTCAATGGACCTCCCCGTCATTCTTTCTACTTGTTCAACGCAAGCAGAAATACTTGAAACAGTATCTTCAATGCTGGTAATTACTCCTTTGTTAATACCGTCTGAAGGTCCTTCTCCTAAACCAATAATATGCAGATCTCCTTCTGGACGAATCTCCCCTACCGCGATTCTAATCGTGGATGAACCTAAATCAATTCCGGCAATTGTTTGTTGACGACGAGACATAGAATTCAATTTAGCAATTTAACAAAATAACAATTTAACATTTCTTCTTTCTTTGTTAAGTTGTTTAATTGTTTAGTTGTTTAGTTGTATTTTATCAAATTTTATCTATTTAATCAATTTTAATATTTTTGCCTCCATTTTTTCCATCTTTATTCTGTCAGTCTTACGTCGGTGGTCATGCCCCAAAATATGCAGGAATCCATGAATCAAAAGAATGGCTAATTCTTTTTTCTGGCTGTGTTTTTGCTCTTTAGCTTGCTTTTTTAATTGCGGCCAGCAAATAATTATCTGTGGAGGATCATCAAAGGAAAGAACATCTGTAACTTGATTAATTCGACGATATTGATGATTAAGTTTTTTAATAGTCTGACCACTAACCAAGGCGATTGAAAGATTATCTATTTTCTTTTCTGCCTGCCTGTCCGGCAGGCAGGCCTTGAGTACACGAGCGCTTTGTTTTAAAACTAAAGAATAAAACTTTTTACTGATCCAAGATTTGACTAATTTATTAACCTCTATAATCATGCCAAATTTATTAAAATTTTAGAGTGTAGCGATAAAAATTTTATTAGAAATTTGAGCACCCTGTTAAATGCCGCCCTGCGGCAATTTCGCTAAAAGCGAAATTATTTAACAGGGTAAAGGTTTTGTTACTGAATTTTCTGCGGTTTCGATAATCTCAACCTTGAAAATATCAGACAAAACTCTTTATGTTCTCAAGCCAATATATTTTATCTGATCACTAACTTGGCCTTTTAATAATTGCTTAAAAGCTTTTTCTATTTCTTCTGGACCAATATCGCGACCGCCTAAACCAAAAGTATAATCTTGAACTTTTTGTTTGAAAGATACACAATGTCTAATCTCGCTAGCTAATGGAGAATAAGAACCAAAGCCCATTGCCCTTTCTAAAATTCCCACATATTTAATTTTGGACAAAACCTTATTAACTTCTTGGTAAGGAAATGGTCTAAATAAATTGATTTTTAATAATCCTACTTTTTTTCCTTGCTTTCTTAATTTATCAACAACAACCTTAGAAGTCCCAGCCGTAGACCCCATAGTAACAATAACTGCTTGGGCATTGTCTAAGTGATATTTTTCAAAATAAGGATAATCATTGCCAGTAATCTTTTTTAATTCCCGACCAATTTCTAAATATCTTTTTTTAGCCTGTTTCATTGCTCGGTCAAGCTGAGCTCTGATTTCAAAATAATAATCAGGCAAAGCCAAGGGGCCAATTGTAACTGGCTTTTTTAAATTTAAAAGAGGATATTTGGGTTTATATTCTCCTAAAAATTTCCTTATTACTTTATCTGAATAAACCTCAACTCCTTCTGTATTGTGCGAGGTAATAAAACCATCTTGGCAAACCATAACTGGCAATTGGACTTGAAGGTGCTCAGATAAACGAATAGCTAAAAAATTAGTTTCATAAACTTCTTGATTGTTTTCACAAAAAATCTGAATCCATCCCAGGTCACGTACGGCCATTGCGTCTTGATGGTCATTATGAATATTAATTGGTGCCGAAAGAGCCCGAGTGGCAATATTCATCACAGTGGGCAAGCGAGATCCAGAAGCCACTAGTAAAACTTCTGCCATTAAAATCAATCCCTGACTAGCCGTAGCTGTCATGGCTCTTCCTCCAGCCGCTGATGCTCCGACAACAATACTCATAGCTGAATGCTCTGATTCAACTAAAATAAATTTTGTATCTACTCGTTTATCAGCCACTAGTTGAGCAAAGGACTCAATAATCGGCGTCTGTGGAGTAATTGGATAAGCGGCAAAAACATCTGGATTTATTTGCCTCATTGCTTCAGTGGCTGCGGCCCCGCCAGTTAAAGGTTTAAGTTGATATTGTTTAAAACGTTTCATTATTTAATATTGGTTAAATATTCTAATCCTTTTTCGGTAGTCACCCATAAATCACCATAAAATGACCCTCTAGTTCCCCGCTCCCGGCCACTTACTTTAAGTAATCCTCTCATAAATAAAGACTTACTCTTTAATAAAATATGCTCCCTTATAGTTTGTCTGCATCTATCAGTTTCTTTTGCGAGTACCGATACTCTTTTGGGTGTCTTTAGTTTCTCTAAAATCATTCCTTCTATTTCATTTGTAGAGTATTGATCCTGTGTAATAGCCTCATATCCTTGGATAAATTGTTTTTTCTTGACAGAGTGTAGGGAAAATATATCTCTTTGAAAAATAAGTTCATAATTGCGTTTTCCAAAAATGTTAATGTATGCCTTTTTTTCGGAATATGTAATCTCTCTGGCATCTAAAGCTTCACAGATATATTTTTTGGTTGCTTCAACAGTTTGAGCAATTGATATTCTTGACAAAGTACCATAATTCTTCCTTAAATCCATATGTCCCTCTGCCGCGATAATTCCTGCTATATAACCATCCCAAAATGGGTGGTCCTTTTTGACATTTTCACAAAAATATTCATATAGTAATTTGAATAATTTTATAAAAATTGTACTTCCGTTGTATAAAATATATATAGGAAAATTTTTCTCCCGAGAACACATTGACATTTTAATATCTTTAATCTCTAGGAAAAGTTTTTGGGCCCTACTCACAATGTTTTTCTGTTTTGTTTTAAAATTCGGCGGAATACGTAATCTTAAAGTAAAATTAATTCCACCAAATATTGTCTGCATTATTCTGTAAAATTTCTTTAAAAGTTCCGGATTAGTATTTACTAAAGTAAAAACAGTTTTTCCACCATCTCCGGCCCAAAATCCGAATAAAGATCCTAACTCTCTCGAAGCCTCTATTTTCCTATTTAACACTACTGGCTTAGGGGATTTCCCCATAAAATTTAAATACCATACTCGTATTTTGTCGTCATTCTCTAAATATTTCCAATTTATGGGTAATAAATTTTTAATAAATAAATTCATCCCAATTATACTGTTATCAAAACTTTTCTTCTTGTTTAGACGATATTGCCCCGACAGGACAGACTCTCTCGCATATTAGACACCCTTTGCAATAATCAAAATTAGTTTCTCCTCTTTTGCCTTTTTTAAAAAATATGCAGTTTTCTGGACAATAATTAACACAAAGACCACATTGGGTGCATTTATCTTTATCCCAGACTGGCCGTTTTGTTCGCCACAACCCAGTTTTATAATCTTTTGATGAACCAGGCTGATTAATCATTCCTCCTGGAAGTATTTCTTGTTTAAACTTGCTCATAACCTTTTTTAATTACTTGAATATTAGCATTAGTTAATTCTGAACCAAGCTTTTTATTAAATTTCTCTTTAACTGTTTTAATTAAATCGTTTAGTTTAATTACCCCTGTTGCCTTAACTAAAGCTCCCAATAAAACAGTATTAGGAATATCCTTTTTAAGAATTTCTAAAGCGATTTTTGATGCCGGCAAAGCAATTACTTTTACCTGAGAATGAAGTCCTTTTTTAATTAATTTTTTCTTTAAAACATCGCTGGGATGAACAGAATTAACAATTATTAAACCATTCTTTTTTAATCCTGCTCCAACATTCTCCATATCAATTAACAATGGATCAATAACCAAAACTGCATCAGGTTCTTTAATCTCTGAATAAATACTAATTGGTTCATCGCTCAAGCGGACAAAAGCATTCATTGGAGCGCCTGTTCTAACTGGCCCATAAGAGGGAAAGGCTTGAACAAACTTGCCCACTTTTAAGCTTGTTTCAGCCAAAAGTTGAGCAATCGTTTTTGCTCCCTGGCCGGCTCGGCCATGAATACGCACTTTAAACATACCAAATTTGTTAAAATTTTATTCTTTTTCTTCAAGGGCTAAATTTTTTTTGTCAGTAACTGATTTAATAACAATGGCTTTGACTGGACAAATTTCTTCAGCTATTCGATTGCATCCAAAAGACTCCACCTCTTCTTTAATGGGTCTTGCTTTGCTATTAGAATCCATTTCATAATTGCCTGGACACACAGCCACGCAAGTGCCACAGCCAATACACTTATTTTTATCTAAAATGATTTTAAACATGCCAAATTTGTTAAATGCGATACTAATCTACGAATAACATACGAATACTACGAATAGTATACAGGCAAACATTAGTTGTATTCGCATAATTAATTTACATTAATTCGTATCGCTACTTTTTCTCTTTAAAGACCTTTTTAATTTCTTCGACGTTGCTTTTAACCTCCTCTTTAATAGTTTCTATTTTATCAGCCGCTTGTTTGACCGCTTCAACTGCTTTATCTTTTGTTTCGTCAATTTTATCTTTCAATTCAGCTCTTGTTTCTTCGCCTGGTTTTTTAGCAAAAAGTACGCCTAAAATTGAACCTAAAATAGTTCCGAAAAGACCAGCTTTAAAAATTTTTTTTAATTTTCCCATAGATTTCAATTTAACATTTTAACAAATTAACAATTTAACATCAGTTGTTAAGTTGATTTGTTATTATTTTAATTTTCTGTTTAGTTGTTTATTTGTTTAGTTGTTAGGTTGTCTCTATTAATGAAGGATAAAAATATCTTTTCTTTTTTCTTTTTTTAATTTTATCCCATTGGTCAAGAATAACGACTGCTTCTGAAGCCACTTTGCCAACATCTTTCTCTCCTTTAACCGCCCATTTATTAGTTAATATATTGTCAAAAACAGCACAAATTGCTCCGGCCCTTAAATTATAAAGATTGGCTAGAGTAAAGACGAGTGAGGTTTCCATTTCAATGTTAACCACTTTGGCTTTTTGCAAATCGGGTAAAATATTTTTGTGCTTTGCCTGAATATATCCTTGAAAACCTTCTCTCCCTTCCCCAATATAAAAAGCATCTGTAGAAGCAGTGATACCTAAATGATATTTGAATTTTAATTTTTCGCAAGCTTCAATCAACGCTAAAACTACTTCGTAATTGGCCACAGCCGGATATTCTGTTTGAACATAATTTTTTGATGTTCCATCTAAACGAACTGCGGCTGTATTAATAATTAAATCACCCGGATTAATGCCTTTTTGAATAGCTCCTGTGCTGCCTACCCTAATTAAAGTTTTAACTTTTAAACGAGCCGCTTCCTCAATAGCAATTGCTGTTGAGGGAGCGCCAATACCCGTAGAAAGACAAGAAATTTTAACTTTTTTAAAATACCCTGTTATAGAACGATATTCTCTATTAAAAGCGATTTGTTTTTTCTTTTGCCAATTTTCAGAAATCTTTAAAACCCGTCCTGGATCACCAGGTAAAAGAATATAAGAAGCTAAATCCCCTTGGCGACAGCCAATATGATATTGGCATCCACTCTTGCCTAATGGATTTTTTGCACTTGATTTTGCCATGCCAAATTTGTTAAAATTTTAAGTTATTTATTAACGCAAAAATTTTATTAGAAATTTGAGCACCCTGTTAAATGCCGCCCTGCGGCAATTTCGCTAAAAGCGAAATTATTTAACAGGGTAAAGGTTTTGTTGCTGAAAAATCTTCACCTTTCAGGCTCGATTTTATCAGACAAAACTCTTTATCTCACCCCTTATTCCATCTTGATATAATTCTGTTAATTTAACCTTGATTATTTGATTAGATAAATCCTCATCACTTTGAACCCCGTTAGAAGTAAATTTTGAGTTATCAAAACTACTGCAATTTTGGCGCGAACTTCTAACGGGGTGAACAAAAATCTTTAAGTAATTTGATGTTAGTCCTTGCCAATATGTTCCCTGTTTGGCCTCGCCCGTAGGGCTACGGCCGAGGGCCTCAATTAAAACAGAGAATTGCTTATCAAGAAAATCTTTTCTACGTTGCTGACTAACTTTTTCGCCTAATTTAATCAATTCTCTACTGCGTATTTGCTTTGCTTGTTCTGAAATTTGTTCCTTAAAATCTGCAGCCTTGGTTTTAGGTCGAGGAGAAAAACGAAAAACATGTACTTTTAAAATTTTACTTTTTTGAACAAATTCCATAGTTTGAGTAAAGTCTGAATCTGTTTCACCTGGAAAACCAACAATTATGTCCGTGGTTAAATTAACATTTGGAATTTGATAAATTTTTTTAATGATCTTTTCTAGGTCAGCTCGGGTATATTGCCTGTTCATTCTTTTTAAAATTTTATCACTGGCTGATTGAACTGATAAATGAAAATGCGGACAAATACGAGGACTTTTTTTTATTAAAGAAATCAATTCTGAATTAATATTAGTGGGCCAAAGTGAAGAAAGCCGAATACGGGAAATGCTTGTCTTTGTTAAAATTTCTTTTAATAAATCTGTTAAATTTAAACTTTTTTTAGGATCAGAATAAAGGCCAATATTAGTACCAACTAGAACTATTTCTTGATAACCTTGTTTTTCTTTTTTTTTAATCTCCTGAATAATATTTTTTACCAAACGACTGACAACTTTTTTCCTTAAAAAAGGAACTATGCAATAAGCGCAATAATGCTGACAACCTGACTGTATCTTGATTAAGGCTCTTGTTCTAGTTTGGCTTATTCTCTTTTGAATGTCTTTGGATGAATTAAACTTATATAGTTTCTCTAATATCAATTCATTTATCCTTTCTTTTCCACTATTGTTGAGCCAAAGATCAACGTTTTGTTTTTCCTTAACTTTCATCTCTGGAGTAAAACAACCGGCGACAACTAAAAAACAATTTGGAAATTTTCTTTTGACAAGATGGATCAATTGCCTCACCTCTTTTTCCGCCTTTTGGGTTACCACGCAAGCGTTTATAAAATGGATATTGGCTTTTGTTTTATCAACGATTTGCCAGTTTTGAACTTTAAATTTTTCCTCTAATTCTTCTGTCTCAGCCTGATTTAACTTACAACCAAAAGTATGAAAGTGAATCTTCATGCCAATCTCTTTTTTAACTCCTTAGCTATTTTTCCTTGATCAACCACCTCTTGATTGCCTGTATGCATATCGCGGATAATAATAGTTTTGTCTAAAACTTCTTGCTGGCCAAGAATCAGGGTTAATTTTACTCCTAATTTATTGGCCATTTCCATTTGGGCCTTTAAACTATCTCTGCCTAAATTTTCTACAACTTTAATGCCTTGTTGGCGAAGATCTTCAAAAAGTTTTAAAGCCCTGCGGCAAGCGGCTTCGCCAATTTGGGCAAGGAAAATTTGCGGCCCACGCGTCTTAGGAATTTTTACCTTTTGTATCTTTATTTCCTGAATAATTCTTTCTAATCCATAAGCTACTCCAATAGCTGGGGATGGCCGCCCCCCTAAACTTTCTACTAAAGTATCATATCTTCCTCCTCCGCCTAATGCTGATTGGGGACCGGGAGCAACAATTATTTCTTTTTCTTTTTTGTCTTCTCCTTCTTGCTCATTCTCCTCTTTTTTCTGTTTTTGCTCTTTTACTTCTGGCCGTTCGGGCCAAATCTCAAAAACTGTTCTAGTATAATAGTCTAATCCTCTAACCAAATAAGGATTTAACTTATAAATAACATTTGCTTCATCAAGATATTCTAAAACTTTAACAAAATGACTTTGGCATTCTGGACATAAATCATCTACTAATTGAGGAGCTTGTGAAATTAAATCTTTACAACCAGAATTTTGGCAATCTAAGATTCTTAAAGGATTTGATTTTAGTCTCCTCTGACAATCAGGACATAGCCATTTTTGTTTTAAACGAAAATAACTGACTAATTTTGAACGATAAGGCTTGCGGCATTCTGGACAACCCAAACTATTCACTTGAATGGCTGTTTGAATTCCTAATGTATTGAAAAGGGCTTGGGAAAAAAGAATAATTTGAGCATCAATAGAAGCTTTTTCTGATCCTAAAATTTCTAAATTAAATTGATGGAGTTGGCGATAACGACCAGCTTGAGGTCGTTCGTAACGGAAAAGAGGTCCAAAACAAAAAAGCTTAACTGGTTGAGATAAATTAAACATCCCCTGCTCAATATAGGCGCGAACAATTGAAGGCGTAAATTCAGGGCGCATGACTACTTTGGTTCCGCTCCGATCAGTAAATTGATACATTTGTTTTTCAACTATATCAGAAGTTAATCCTGTAGACTTTATAAAAAGCATTTGCTCTTCAAGGACTGGAACCATAATTTTTTTAAAACCGTACGCTTCAGCTAAATCTGTAGTTTTTTTTAAAAGATAATCCCAAGTCTTTACTTCTTCAGGCAGAATATCCTTCATTCCTCTTAAAACCTGTGGTGTATATTTCCCTCCCATTTTTACTTTAACTGGCTTGTGTTTGGATTTAATTTGTTTTTTTATAACCTTTTTAGATTTTTTCTTTACTATTAACTTTTTTTTAATCAATTTATCTTTTTTCTTTTTTAGTTTTTTAGGCTTTTTTACTTTTTTAGGCATATTTTAATTAATTATTTCTTAATAAATAAAAATGGGCATTTCAATTAAACCAATTTCTTTAAATGGCCAACCTCTAAACCATGTCCGGCCATTAATATTCTCCCTGCTTATTGGACCAAAAACCCGTGAATCTAAACTCATGTTGCGATTATCACCTAAAACATAATATTGATCATCTTGTAATTCAACACTGATCTGGCCAGGAGTCGTTGTTCCAGAAGCCAAATAAGTATCTTCTTTTAGTTTTAGGCCCCGAACAAACTGAGTGTTTTCAATTAAAATACCGCCTTTTTCAATTAAAATTTTTTCATTTGGCAGACCAATAATTCTTTTAATTAAATAATCTTTTGGATTAGACGGTGATTGAAAAACAATTACTTCTCCTCTTTTTGGTTCACGAAAACGATAGGTAATTTTTTCAATAATTAAATATTCATTATCATAAAAACTTGGTTCCATTGATGGCCCGACAACATAAAATGGTTGAAAAACAAAACGATGAATTGGCCAGACAATAATAAAGGCTAGAACGACTAATTTGATTACATCAAAAACAAATGACAAAAAGGGCGGCATTTTTTTAAAAAATCGTTTCTTATTTTTTTTTTTATTCTGTAAAATATTTTCTAACATATTTGTTGGTTACTTATCTTTAATAGCCATTTCCCTAATTATCTTGGTAATATTTTTTTCTATCTTTTCTAACTTTAATCTTAATCTAAAAATAAGATAAAATAAGACGGCTATTCCCAAATAAAGCAAAACTTCTATTCCCATTCCAGAAAAGCCTAAATCAGCCACTAATTTATCAATCCACTTTAAAGAAAGAATTAAAATAGCCGCTAAACACCAAAAAACCAGCCAAAAAATAAATTCATTAGCCCTAATTTGTTTTTTTCGTTTCTGTAGAAAAAGTCGTACCAAAAAAAATCCAATAATAACTAAAGCAAGTATCTGTTGAAACATTCGAAAAAAATTATTAATTAATTTTTTGAGAACCCAGCACTCAGTTCTTTTATAATAGTATTTTTATCTAGTTTAAACGGAAATATCTTTCTAAAGTAATAAATTCGGAAAACTATGCTGGGTGCTGGGTAAAGGTTTTCTAACAAAAATTTCTGCGTCTATGACTTGAAATTTTTGAGAAAACTCTTTAATCCATTAATTTTGCCAAAAATAAATCTTTAATTATTTTAATTCCCCCGCCAAAACATTGGCCAAAATCATGATAAATAACAGTTATGGGAACTTCTTTTATTTTAAAATTATTTTTAAAAACCTTATAAAGGATTTCGCTACAATGAGCCATTCCATCATTCTCAATTTGAATGACTTGTACCGCTCTTTTAGACAAAGCGCGAAAACCACTTTGAGGATCAGTTAAAGAAAACCCAATTATAAGCTTATTGGCTAAATGAGCCAAAGGAATAATAATTTGTCTTTTAAACCAAGGAATTTCCGATTTCTTTTCTAAAAAACGAGAGCCAAAAACTACTTCTGCCTCACCTTGTTCTAGAGGCTGGACAATATCTTTAATTTCTTCAGCTAAAAATTGTCCGTCGGCGTCAAAGTGAACAATAATTTCTCCGCCTTTTTCCAAAGCATACTGATTACCTGTTTGTAATGCGGCTCCTTGCCCGCGGTTTATTAAATGTCGCAAAACAGTTACTCCTTGTTGTTCTGCTAATTGGGCTGTTTGGTCACTTGACCCATCATCAACAACAACTATTTCATTAACCAATGGTTTAACCTTATTAATTATTTCAATAATTGTTTTTTCCTCATTATATGCAGGAATAACAACGATAATCTTATTCTTGATCATATTTATTGACTAAAGGTTGAAGAAGTATACGATTAGCTCTAACATAATCAATTAATTTTCTAAGTCCATCATCCAATTGAATAACGGGGAGCCAATTTAATTTTTGTCTCGCCAAAGAAATGTCTGGCAAACCCAACGCCGTCATAAAAAGCAAAGCCGGTCTATACTCAACCTTTGATTGAGAGTCAGTTAACTGAATGATTTTCTGGGCCAAATCAACTAATTTATACTTTTGAGAATGACCTAAATTCATTGGCCCTGGCTCTTCTGATTTCATTAACGCCACTATCCCACTAACCATATCACTAACCTCACAAAGAGAAGTGGCAAATTCTTCATTGCCATAAATAATCAAAGGTTTGTTATTAATTGCCTGAAGAACAAAATCAGGCACCATTTGTCCATCAAAAAGAGCTTCTCTTGGTCCATAAGTTCTGAAAACACGAGCAATCTTAACGTCAACTTGATAAACATCTCTATAAGTGACAATAGCCGTTTCAGCAAATCTCTTTCCTTCGTCATAACAAGCCCTTGGACTAGTAAAATTTACTGTTCCGACATCATCTTCTTTAAAAACTTGTTTTTCTTTGCTTCGAGGACCATAAACTACTGATGAAGAAGTAAAGAGCATTTTTGCGTTATAAAAACGGGCTATTTCTAAAACATTAAGAACACCAATTGAATTAGTCTGTAGTGTTTGGATGCGCAGTTCATTAAAATTTTTTGCCGAAGTTGGACAAGCTAAATGATAAATTTCTTGTATACCCTGAATCTTTATTTTAAAATCCTTTAACTCTGGGAAGATCTCAAAATCAATCGGCTCGTTAATGTCGTGCTTGATAAAACGGAAGTTTGGATTTTGCAATAAATGTTTGATTTTATCAACATCTCCCCCTCCAACAAAGTTGTCCAAGCAAATAATATTGTTTTCTTTGACTAATCGGTCACATAAATGTGAACCAATAAATCCTGCTCCTCCGGTAATTAAAATATTTTTTGTCTTACCGAGGTAAAACTTTTTTGTTTTGCCTATTTTCATGCCAAATTTGTTAAAATTTTAAGTTATTTATTGACGAAGAAATTTTACTACCCGCCCGCCTTGACTTCGCCGCTTTGTTTAATTTTATAAACAGTAGACTGTTTATTTTCTGAATTTTATCCAAAAAATTCGGACAAAATCAGTCAAGGTGAAGTCGGGCAGGGAAGTTTGAGCACCCTGTTAAATGCCGCCCTGCGGCAATTTCGCTAAAAGCGAAATTATTTAACAGGGTAAAGGTTTTGTAACCAAAATTTGCTCGCTTACACTCCAAATTTTGGACAAAATTCTTTATTTTTTAGGTCTGAAGGGGCGACGAAACAGAGGCTTATCTGAATTATTTGACGAATATGCCGGTCTCTCTTTTAATGCTTTCATTGAAAGACTAATTTTCCCTTGATCAATTTTTATTATCTTTACTGGAACAATGTCTCCAATTTTTACCACATCATCTGGGTGTTTTACATGATGGTGTTCCATTTCTGAAACATGAACCATGCCGTCTTGACCAGAAACAAGCTCCACAAAAGCGCCAAAATCCATAATTCTTACTACTTTACCTTGAAATATTTCCCCAACTTTAAATTCTCGAGCAATGTCTTTAATCCATTGAACAGCTCTTTTTAATGATTCATTATCGTCAGAGGTAATAGAAACAGTACCGTCTTGCTCAATATCAATCATTGCTCCTGTTTGCTTAATAATCTCATTAATAACCTTACCCCCGGCACCAACAACATCTCTAATTTTATCTGGATTAATTGTCACCACCATTATTTTTGGCGCATAAGGAGACAGTTCTGCTCTTGATTGAGATAAAACTTGAGTCATTTTTTCCAAAACCTGTTGACGCGCCTTTGAAGAAGCAACTAAGGTTTTTTCTACTATATCAAGATTAATGCCATTAGTTTTAGTATCCATTTGAATAGCGGTAATTCCTTCTGCTGTCCCAATTACCTTAAAATCCATTCCTCCAGGGCCATCTTCTAAATCCTGAATATCAGTCAAAAGTTTGTATCTTTTAAATCCTTTTTCATCTTCTTCTGAAGCCAAGCCAATAGCAATTCCTGCCACTGGTTTTTTAATGGGGATACCAGCGTCCATGGCTGCCAAAACAGAAGCGCAAACTGCTCCCATTGAAGTTGAACCGTTAGAAGAAAGTGATTCTGAGACAATACGAATGGTGTGTGGAAAATCTTCTTTTTTCGGCAAGATTGGCAAAATTCCTTTTTCAGCTAATGCCCCGTGACCAACTTCTCGCCGGCTAGTTGATCTCATATTTCTTACCTCGCCTGAACAATAAGGGGGAAAATTGTAATGATGCATAAAGCGCTTACGCCCCTCTCCTTCCATGGTATCTAAATATTGTTCTGAGCCAGGAGCCGCCAATGTAACAATGGAAAGGGTTTGGGTCTCTCCTCGAGAAAAAAGAGCTGAACCATGAACTCTGGGCAAAATTCCCACCTGACAATCAAGCACTCTAATTTCATCCAACTGGCGTCCATCAATTCGTTGGTCTTTATCTAAAATTCTCTGACTAACTTGACGATAAATTAATTTATTAGCAAAATCAACCATTTTTTGTCTTTTTTCCTTGCCAATTTGTTTTTCAATTAAAAGTTCATCTAAACGAGCTCTAATTTTTTCAGCCGCACCTATTCTATCTTTTTTTGTTTTTAAAACATGTTCAAATAAATATTTAGGCGCTTCTTTTTCAATTATATCTTTAGTAATTCTTTTTAACTCTTGTTTAGCTAAAAAATCTTCATCCGTCAAATCGGCCACCAAAGAGGTTTTTTCTTTGCCAACTTTTTTCTGAATACTTTTAATAAATTTATTAATTTCTTCCAAGTGGCTTAAACCATATTTAATTGCTTCATTTGTAACCTTGTTATCTATTTCTTTGGCTTCTGCATCTAACATAATTATTCTATCCTTGGTGCCGCAAACTATTAATTCTAAATCACTTTTTTCTCTGTCTTCGTAAGATGGATTTAAGATCCACTCGCTTTTCTTTTCTGACTCAACAGGAGTTCGACTAACTCTAACCCCTGAAATTGGTCCGTCCCAGGCAATATCAGAAATACTTAAGGCAATTGCCGCTCCCCAAAGGGAAACAATATCTGGATCGTTTTCTTGATCGACTGAGAGTACAGTTAAAACAACTTGAACAGCTCGCCGACTTTCTTCATTAAAAAAAGGTCGAATTGAACGATCAATTAATCGACCTGTTAAAATCGCCTCATCCGGCGGGCGAGTTTCTCTTTTAATAAAACGAGAACCTTTAATCCGCCCTGCGGCATAAAACTTCTCTTCATATTCTACTGAAAGAGGAAAATAGTCTATTTCTTTTTCCTCTTCTCCTAAAACTGCTGTGGCTAAAACAGTTGTTTCGCCATATTGAACAATACAACTTCCATTTGCTTGTCCAGCTACTTCACCAGTTTTAACAATTAATTCTTTTTCTCCTATTTCTATAGTAAATTTCATTTATTTTTTAATTAAAAATCTTTTCTTATATTTGCTTAGGTCAGTAAACACATCAACTGTTTCAATTAATTTAGCTGAAGTTGTTTCCTTAAAGCCTAAAAGTTCGACCAAACATCCTTTGTTTTCTCTTAAATAATTAACCAAAGGTATGTAATCGCCATCACCTGTAACTAGGGTAATGACATCTAATTTATTTGCCATTTTAATGGCATCAACTGCTAAGCCAACATCCCAATCAGCTTTTTTCATTCCTCCTGGAAAAACTTGCAAATCCTTTACTTTTAATTCAAATCCCTGCTTGGAAATAGCGTCAAAAAAGCTTTGTTCTTCTTTTGATTTTGAACGAACCACATAAGCAATAGCTCGAATAAGCTGGCGATTGCCAATTGCTGTTTCTAAAATTTTGGCAAAATTAACATTTGCTTTGTATAAATTCTTGGCTGAGTGGTACATGTTCGCAACGTCAACAAAAATGCCAGCGCGTTGATCTTTATATTTAGTCATATTTTTTATTATTTAATTCTAAAATGGGAAGTGAGCCCCTTTCGTGAGACACTTTTCCGCTTTTTTAAGTTTGTGGATAACTCAGATTAAAGGGCTAAATTTTAAGGATATCTCGAATAAATTTATCAGGATTTCGACCTTTAAGGGAGCTATGAATACGAGAACTATTCCAGTCTTTAACTTTCTTTTTAATCAACGATTTTAGTTCCTTAAATGTTTTTGCCTGGGAGAGTTCGTCCAGATATTCTTCTTTGAAATGGCCATTAAAGGATTCAGCAAATGGATTGTCTTTGGCCCCATGAATGCCGTAGCTTGGGCTGATACCGTCTTTGATTAGCGCGCCAACGTATTCATAACTTTTGAAAGGAGTTCCTTGGTCCTGATGAATAATGACATTAGAAAGAGAGATTTTTTTCTGGCGGAGATATTTCTTGGCCATGCGATAGCCGGCTAAAGCGTTGGCTGTGTCAGCGTGAGGCGAAAGACTCCAGCCAATAATCCGTTTAGTCAGACGGTCAGAAAAAGGGATAAATTGAAAGGTTCCGGCTAAACATTTAATCCTGGTAAAATCAGTGTAAATAACTTGAAAGGGTTTAATATTAGAAAGTTTCTTAACTAAATTAACATCTTCTTCAAGGTCTTTGAGAATTTTTTCAATTCCACTGAGTCTTGGTTTCTTTCTCTTTCTCAGAAGCTCAAAATGCCAGATTTTAAGCAGTTTTTTAAGGGTTTTATGGTTCAAGACAATGCCTTTGCCACGAAGCTCGCTTCTAATTCGTCTGTAACCATATTTGGGATGCCTGCGAATGATTGCTCGAATCGTTCTCTTTAATAATCTGTATTTCTCGGCCAGAGAGATCGACTTGTTTTGACGCCAGCGATAATATGTGCTTCTGGAAATTTTAAGAATCCGGCAAACTAATTTAGCTGGAACGCCTGGTTTAACTAACCTGACAAGATTTCTCTTTTTCTCTAAGCTTAGCTCGCATGACCCAAAAATTTTTTTAAGAGTTGAATTTCAATAGTCTGTTGGCCAATAATCTTTTCCAATTCTTCCATCTTTTTACAAGCAACTTCTTTCTTTTGATCTCTTTCAAACACGGCCGATCCTTTCTGAAAGAATTCTCTTTTCCAATTAGCAACCATTTGGGGATGGATGCCGTATTGGCGAGCAATCTCGGTGTGCGACTTTTCCCGCTTAATCGCTTCAAGAACAATTTTAAATTTTAATTGAGGATTAAATTTACGATGAGCTGACATATGTTTGAGGGTTAAAATTGATTAGATCTGCTGATAAATTTATCCTACCACATCCTCTGCATCTTTCAAATAAATTTAACTCTCAATAATCCCAAAATCAAACTTAACCTATGTGTCATTTTTGGGGTTCATGTCCAATTTAATTATTGATCAGTTTCATAATTTAAACATGGATGGAGGTTTTCCTATTCAAGCTTTTTTTGAATAGGATTTTTTGTATTAAAAAATTAATAATAAATTAATAAAAATAAGTAAAAAATATGAACAAGACAAAAACTAAAACAAAAACAAATTTTCAAAAAAATCGTACGCCGAATACAACCACTATTTTACTAATTATAACCATAGTTGGGTTCGGTCTTTTATTTTGGCCCGGCAATGCTCAAGCAGCTCCGTTGGCTGGCGCGAATGCTGATATGGATCAAGTAGCTTATGATAATGCCGCAGTGTTTACAGGAGAAACAACGGATGCCAATGACGTGGATATAAACGATGTCCAATTATGCGGCAATGCTGTCAATGACGCCTTGTATTTCGGCATGAATTATGTCTTTGATCAATTAGTTGTAAAGTATTCAACAGCATGCAGCGCAGGCCATGTCGGGGCTTGGGAGTATTATGATACTGATACTACATGGAAAACTTTGACTGCAACCGACAACACGAGCGGTTTTGAAGCAGCGGCAGGGACTTATAATATTGATATTACAATACCTGCTGCTTGGGCTACTGTTGATCCTGACGGAGTAGGAGCAGTAACCACATCAGCCTACTTTGTCAGATTTCGGACAACGACCGGCGCTACTGATGATACCGGCGGCGACCAATTTTCTGCCCAAGAATTTAATTTGAAATTGAAAGCCCAACGAGAATCAGATCTCGCGGCTCTCACTGGTTTAACTACAGGAGATTTTACTATTACTGGTGGCACTGACAACACGAAATTTTCTTTTCGGGAAATTGGTACCGGCACTTATGAGTTAGCTCTTGATACTGCTGGGGTAGATGTAAATTTTGATTATACAATAGGTGAGACAGGATATATTACTTCGTCTACTACTGCTACCGGAGTCTTAACTACTACCTTAACAGATTTAAGCGGCAGTCCGGAGACATTATTGTTTGGGTTGAAAGTTACAGTCAGTTCAGAATTAGGAACTAATCCGAGCAGCATTTTTAACACTTTAGACGCGGTTCAATTTAGAGCAGCAGCTAAGACCATATCTTCTACTAATGTCTATTACTGGGCTGATACTGCTGGAGCCGGTGGCTCTTTAGACCTACAAGAAGACGGCTATGTGGCTACCCAGACCACTAACAATGGCGGAGTTACTGCTATTACCACTGGCACCACTGGCCAGGTGGCTATTACCTTAACCTCTGGCGTTTCCGCCTGTTCCGTAGCTATTACAACAAGCAGCAGTTGTTTAGGAATGCAGTACGCTGTGAAGATTACAGCTACTCAAGAAGGTGATGGAACCGCTTTAGACGCAGCCACGGTTACAGCAGGAACTGGAGCTTATGCTTGCACTGAAGACGGCTCTACTGGTATTTACTATTGTCCAGTGTTAGTAGCTGATTTAGGAACCAATACCTCAATTGCTAAAACAGGATATATTACTGACACTTCAGGAACTTATACTGATAGAGCGGCTCAAACTACCGCGCAAGAGCCAGTAACTGTTGCTAACATCAAATTCGGTTTAAAGGTTATTATGACTGATGAGTTAGGCGCTGCCTTAACTCCGACAGTGGCTAAAACCTTTAAAACCATTGCTGCTGATTATTCTTCTACTAATACCTCTTATTGGGCTGATGCCGCTCCAGGAGTGGCTGGCGCTTTATCGCTACAGCACGACGGTTATGTAGCCACTGAAACTACTAACAGCGGGGGGCTGACAGCTATTACTACTAATGCTGCGACCCAGGTGGTTATTACCTTAGCCAATACCACTGCTTGCGCAGCACCTATCACCACAACTTCTAATTGCCAAGGCCTGCAATTTGCCGTGAAAATTACTGTAGATGATGATATGGTTGAAAATCATATTATAACTGGGGTGACAGTAAAAACTGGTCAGTTTTTTGGCACTGACTGTAGTGAGGACGGCGTTACTGGTATTTATTATTGTGCTGTTCCTTTAGCTGACACATCCACTGATGTTTTAGTAGGATTAGATGGTTATGTCCAGAAAACTATTTCTACTGCCTGGACTGATCGAACGGCTGCCACTGATGGCCAACAATCAGTTACTGGAACTAATATGCAGTTTGCTCATAAAGTAACTATTACTGAAGAAGACGGCAACGTTTTAACAGGGGCAACCGTAACAGCTGGTTCTGCATCAACTGCTTGTGATGAGGATGGAGCACTTGGTATTTATCATTGCCCAGTACCTTTGGCCGAAGATGGGGGAGCTAATGATATCAGCATCACTTTAGCTGGCTATGTAACCAATACAGATGCCAGTCTTACCAACAGAACAGGCCAAGAAGACGCTCAAGGAGCAGAATCAGAATTAGACGTCTTATTTCAATTAAAAGTTATTGTCACCAATGAATTAGGCACTGCCTTTAACGTTGCTGGCTTAGATACTATTACTTACAACGGTGGAGCCGCTACTCAGGATAATGGCACCAACACAGCTTATTGGGCAACTGCCGCTGCCGGCGCCGCCCTGCTTATTAATGAAGACGGTTATGTAAATTCATCCACCACCAATACAGCATTTGCCGCTAGTATAACTACAGCTGCTACAGGCCAGACCACAATTACTTTAGATAATGGAGCGGTAAGATCTGCAGCCATTGCAGCTGGAGACTCGGTAACTGCAAAAGGATTGGTCTTTGGCCAGAAGGTTACTATTACCACAGAAGTTTTAGCAGCGGCTATTACTCCTACCGCTGTCACGGCTGGTTCAGCCGCCACTGTTTGTACTATTGCTTCTAATATTGCTTATTGTCCAGTACCAGTGGCCCAAGACGGCATAGCCGATGAC